>NZ_JBBMEP010000006.1:0-138371 GCF_040096475.1 Faecalibacterium faecis
GGAGAGCCCACTACACTTTGCAGACCGCAGGGCTGAAAGCGTCATAGTGGGTTATTACACTTCCGCAGAAGTGCCTTCTCCTCGCCGCAGACAGCCGGGTGTGCCTTTTGTGAGAGCTTTCTGTGCGGCGAATCTACATCGCCCACAGGCGATGTAAGCAGGGATTCCAAAGGGGCGCAGCACCCTTGGCACACGACTTTGGTACAAAGTCTAGTGTGTTACACCTTTCCAGAGGTGTATACGTTCCTGAAATGCAAAAAGCCCCATACCCAACACCTTAACGGTGCGGACATGGGACTTGATGCTTCCTCGGCCTAGCCGGGTACTCCGTAACCAATCCTGACAGGCAGTTGCCGTGTCATTTTTCGAAAACTGTTTTACGGATACCCAGCAGTCGGGAACGCTCTGTTTCTCTTTGCTGGGGGCATGATGAGCCTGCTCCGCCTGCCATGCAGCAAACTCCCGCTGGCCTTCCTCGCTGTTCCAGCAGGCAAGGATGGCCGGGTAGAATGCCCGTGCCAGACGGTCGATGACTTCATCGGGGTAAGGGGAAGTGTTTGTGGACTTTTTCTTTTTGTTCAAACGCACGCTCCTTTGACTGTCCCACCGTGGCAAAGCCGGGCAAGAAAATCAAAGTTCCAATTTCATGTCAGGCGCAAGGGCGCGGATGCTTTCCGCCCTGCTCTTGCGGCTGGTGACTCGTTGATGGCTTACAAGTGCCTGTCGTTATGCGATTTTTTCATCGTTCAGCAGTTCTTCAAACTGTGCCATATATGCCTTATGCTGTTTGAGAATCTTCGTGGTCTCCACTTTCACATAGGCATCATCAGGCACCTTAGGGAGATACTTCATCAGGAAATCAACATCCTGCTGGATTCGCCGGACGGCAGCTTCCAGCGCAGAATAGTTGATTCCGTAGATGCGTTTCTGCGGAGCAGGGCGCTCCTCCGGGTGCAGAATTTCGTGCACGATCTGCTTGCGGTTCGGAAAATCTGCCCTGGCAAGACGGTGCATATCGGCATCACGGACTTTGAACTGCCCGGACAGAATTTTCTCCTGCATACCGGGTATCATCTGATCCATGATTTGAACGCCCCGCATGAACTTTTCCGAGCGGACAACATAGGATTCGCTGACGTTGTTCCGCTCTGCAATCTGCTTGCGGACGCTTGTATCTGTGGCAGTGGGAGGAATTGTGTCAATTTGACACAATTCCTCCGGGGCGGTTTTCTTGGAAGACGTCGTGTGCTGGTTGTTGCCGTTTCCACCGGGCTTTCGATGTTCCACACTGTACTGCTTTCCAATGAGGAACTTCTTCTGCTCCGGTGTAAGGTTGCGCCGCCCCAACTGGTTTTTGCAGATCCATGCGAGGACTTCTTCTCTGCTTTCAAACGGGAGCGGCATCGTGGAGAAGGAGATTTCGGGATGTTCCTGAACGATTTCATAACGGTTGTGACCATCAACAAGGGTGTTATTCCAAACAATCAAAGGAGAGAGCAGCTTGCCCTCTTTCAGGATATTTTCTTCAAGCTGCTTGAATTCATCATCGGTCAGTGGAGGGATCTGGGACTGGAACTCCGGGTCAATTTTCAAGTTGATCATACGCACACTCCTTTATCTCTCCTGCTGCGCCTGTTCTTCCTCCCGGAAAAAGGACGCAACGTTCTGCTTTGCGGTTTTCAGCTTGAGCAGTTCTTCCTTGGCTTCTTTGTACTGCTCATAGAACTTTGCCTTTTCGGATGCCAACTGTGCATACTCGGCTTCCAGCTTTTTCGGGCTGGGCAGCTTTGTGGTGTTGTTTGCCTTGAAATAGGCTGCTGCCGCTCGGTACGCTGTCAGCTCTGCACGATGCTGTTCCTCAAAGGCTGCGGGGCACTTGGCGGTCTTTAACTGCTGGGCGATGTTCTTGGTGCTGGCGTAGGCTGCGACGTGATAGCGCAGCTCTTTGTTGAATTTCATGCGACCTTCGATATCTTTCACCACCGCCAGTGCGTCGTGATACTTGGTTTCCAGTTCGGTGATGCGCTGGTTCAGATCATCCTCGTTGAGCAAATCTTTCTCCTGCAAGAGGATCAGAGTTTGCGACATGGCTTTGAGGTTGAACTTCTTTGCCCAACATTCGTAGCCAATGCCCTTGCCTTCGGTCAGCTTTGCCTGAATATCGATCAGCTTTGCAAGGTTGGTCGGTTTGGACTGTACCTTGGGTTTGCGCTCTGCGTTTGCCTGCAACGTGGCAAGCACTGCCGCCTTATCGAACTTGTCACCGAGATGTTTCGCTCGGATAAACTTGGTTCTGCCAGCAGGCAGATAGCTGAGCCGCCCACGGCTTTCCTTGACGGCAATGCCGTACTGCTGCATGAGCCTGTCAGAAAATTCTTCAAAACTCGTTGTGCGGTACAGCACTGAAGAAATCTGTTTCCGTAAAGTGTCTTTCACGGTTTCAAACTTCTTCTGCTTGGGCGGCTGTCCGGCTGCGGTGAGGGCTGCGTTTGCAAGATCAAGTTTCTGTTGCCCACGCCGCCTTGCCCAATATTCGGCCTCGCTGACACGCTCCTTCGAGCCGTTGAGCAGGTCGATCTGGTACAATCCGGCACCCTCGCACAGCTCCATGACCTCGACACGGAGGTGCCGCATGGTCTGGGCGGTGCTGGAGTGCTTCATGCCCTCGCGCCAATCGCGGGGCTTCTGCATATAGGGCTTGCGCTCCACTTCTCGTGTTCGGATGCTGCCAATCACGATGTGGACATGGATGTTTCCCGAATGGTTGTGCCCATCGGGGTGAGTGCAGACGATGGCGGGATGACCGGGGAAGTTTTCTTCGCAGAATTTCAGGCCAAGGGTCTGTGCCTTTTCCATGGTCAAGCCGTTGTCGGCTGCATCTCGTGGGTCAAAGCTGATGATATATTGATGGCTCTTAATATCACCATGCTGGGTGTTCTTGCCATACCTGCGGTTTGCCAGCAGACAGGCCGTTGCAAACGAGAAATCGCCACACTCAAGGGTGTCGAGCAGGTACGAATCCCGCAGCTTTGGTCTGCCTTGTTCGTCCAGAAGTTGCTTTCCGGTGAACGAATCGTGCTGGTAAATGAGGTACGCTTCGATGGCGGTGTAGTCCGAGTTTTTAGAGGCGATATGCTTGAGCGTTACCATACAGTTCACCCAGAACTTTCTCGGCGTGCAGCCGGAATGCGGTCAGGTCTGCAAGTTCGTCAAGGAGTTTCGCCCGGATCTGCTCGGTGTCTGCACCGCCGGAATTGAAGTGCCTTGCAAGCTGGTTGAGGTTGCCGCCCACCTTGTTGCACTGGGCAAGCAGGGTGGAAACGGCGGTCAGAGTTTCTTCGCCACCACTGGCAACGATGACCGTTTTCTCGATCTTGGCGTTGTGGATGGCACGGCGGATAAAAGTGGAGAGGGAGAGATTCAGGAGTTTGCAAGTGAGTTCCAGTGACGCTTTTTCCTCCGCTGTCACACGGAACTTGATAACGTGCGTTTTGTTGTTCGGCGTGTCGTGGTGCTGGGAATTGCTGGGAATCGGTTGAACATTCGTTTTGGTCATTGTACCTCCTGTCTGTTCGATAACTCCTCGGTGAAGTTATGTAAGCACGACACGCCGTTCCATTCGTGCCGCAAGGCACGAATGATGAGCAGGGTTTGGGGTTGGACCGCGTTTGCGCAGCGCAGCAATGAAAGCCCCAGTGGGGCTTTTAAGCGGCAGCGCGGTCTGCGACAGCAGATGGAGGGGCGTTGCCCCGACAAGCGCTACCCCAACAAGATCACTTCGGAAATGCAGACGCATTGAAGAAGTGAAGTCCCAGTGGAGCACAACATTTTCAAGAATTGAAAATTTGTGGCCACGGGACGGTTCTTGCCCTCTACCGCTGCGCTCAAAACGCATTTTCAACAAATGTTTCCGAATTGTTAAGACGCAAAAAATAAGTAGAGGTTGTGCTGCTCATGTAATGGGGTCGCCGTTTGCTCCGAACGAAGTTCCTGCCCCTGTTTAGGCAGCGGCGTTGACGAAAAGTCGGTATCACGTCCGGTCGGCTCATGAAATTTTCAAGGTGCGTTTCCCATAAAAGAAAAATACCGCCCACGCAGCGCAGCGATGATTTTGTCGGGTGAATCGGCGGCAAAATGAATCGGGTGTGTTGCGGGCGGTACGTTCTTTCTGGGCAATCGTCCACTGAAAGTGGTGGTTATCACGGTGAGAACCACCACTTTTGTCAGCAGGATTTGGAATAAAGGGTATCATGAAAGTGTAGGTGCGTCAATATTGTTTTGCGAAATTTATTGCGGTAAAGCGGTAGAAGTATCACTAATATCTTCCGAAACGGCCAGATTTTCCTGCTTCAGTACAATTTTGACCGTCGTGCCGGATTCATCACTGTCAAAATCAAACCCAAAGGCCTTGTAAAGCATAGACAGCCGCTCGTAGATGTTTTTCAAGCCAATGCCGTGTCCCTGCGGTTTGACTGTGAAGGTTCGTATCTTAGTTAGCTTCTCTGGTTTGACAGGCTTTCCAGTATTGTGAACAATCAATGTCAAGGTATCATCCTCTGCTTGCACGATCACATCGATTTTGCAAACTTCATCACTGTCCTCCACGCCATAATGGATTGCGTTTTCTACAAGCGGCTGCAAGGTAAAGTGCGGCAAGGACCATTGCTCCAGTTCACCGGATGCCGTCAGCGTAAACTCCGCACGGCTCTTATAGCGAAGTTGCTGAATGGCGATGTAACTGCCTGCCAGCTGTACATCTGCTGCCGCGGTAGAATTCTGGCGCGGGCTGAGGGCGGCACGGAGAATGTCGCCCAGACTGACGATCATCTTACAGGCATCTTCCCGGTTGCCTGCTTTGACCAGCCAGTTCAGCGTTCCGAGGGTGTTGTATAAGAAGTGCGGGTTGATCTGTGCCTGCAGCATCTTATACCGGGTTTCCTGCAGGAGAATCTGTTTTTCGTAATTCTCATGGATCAGTGTGTCGATCTTGCCCAGCATGGAATCAAATTCTTTTGTCAATGTGCCAATTTCATCTGCCGAGATGTCTTTCGGCAACAGGGCGCGGGCTGCTGCAAAGTTACCCTCCTGCTGGTCAACCGTCTGCACCGCTTCGCCCAGAGTATGGATTGGCTTTGTGACAAGGCGCGCCATATGCAGAAGCACCCATGCAAACAGAAGCAGAATCGCACATTCACCGAATATCAGGGCATTTCGAGCCGCATTGATTTGGCCATAGATTTCATGGTAGTCAAATACACTGCATAGCCGAAGTCCAGTAAGTGAACTGGTTTGCCAGCAGATGAATTTTTTCTTGCCGCTCAAGGTCTGGATCTTATAACCCTGTGCGCTGTCCGGCAGCACAACGGCATCCGCCGCCTTACCGCTGTGATAAACCAGCGTCTGACAATTGTACAGATACAGTTCAGATGGTTTGCTGGAAAGGCGGTGAATCTCATTGTCCAGCAATTTCCCGACATTCAGTGCTACCACAACGGTGCCCAGTTTTTTCAGGCTCATGTCCTGACTGCGCAAGATTCTCCGCCCACAGAGGATGTACGGATAGTCTGCACTGTCGGATGACACCAGTGTAAAGCCGCCGGGGGTCTGGTTCAGCGACATTTCAAGGGCGGTCAACCGGGCCGCACCGGGGTCGGGCATATCCTGCCCGATGGTCAGTGTATGTCCATACAGATCGGTATATTGCAGGCTGCTGATTTGCCCGTCCTGATAGATTTTTTCCAGCAGGAGCGGGCGGATGCCTGTGAGCAGATAATAGTAATTTGCTGTCTCCGGGTCTGCGTTTGAAAGGGCGTTCATCTGCTGCTGAATCGTGGAATCCACGGCGATGCTGCGGGTCAGGGTGTCAATGCCCTGAATATCATCGTCCACCTTCTGCACGAAAAAATCCAGTTCCTGCAGGGATTTCTCATAGAACTTTTCCTCAAAGACTGAAAGTCCCAAATGCAGTGCGCCGATCATCAGCGCACCGCTGAGCAGGGTCAGTACCGCAAAGATACCGACAAATTTCTGTGCCAGCGGTAAATCAAGAAACTGTTTTTTGGCTCGGTGGAACATGGCCTTTCCTCACATTTCGTTTACTGCCCCCAGTGCTGCTCCATAAGCCGCCAAAGGGTGTCATCATCCGGGTGATTGTCCGTGTTCAGGATCAGCATCACACGGCGGTCCGCTTCGCTGTCGTTAAACTCCCGCATCCATTCGTAAAAATGCGGGCCTTCGCCCATTGTACGTGCAAAGCTCATCAGGTAACCACAAAGCTGTGCCGACTGTTTAACATCAGTTTGACACTCGTTGGCGTAAAAGTCAATCCATTTTCCATGTTCCCGGTTCCGCATGGCAGCATTTGCGGCAGTGTAGGCATTTTTTGCCCGGCCTGCCTGATAGAAGCAATGCTTCCAGTCGCCCACGAAACCGGCCTCCAGTGCTGCGCATACGTCCTCGCCGCCCTCTGCCCAGAATGTGTAGAGCTGTGCCTGCATCAAAAGCGTATCCTGAAAAAGTGTCCGTGCGGCACCAGTCAGAGTGGCAGCAGTAGCTTCGCATTGGCGAAGATACTGCTCATAGTTTTGCATGGCTTCTCGGAATTTTTCACCGCACCATGCTGCCTGCCCGCTCAGAGCCGGACGGTCACATAGCCAGTTCAGGTCCTCGCTGGGCTGGGTGCGGTCACGGAGGAACTGGGTAATAAGCATCCTGGGCACATGGTTGTAAAATTGATCACCTGCATGGTCGTCCGGGTGTTCCCCGTACGATACGGCATGGTCCGCATATCCGGCAAGGCATTTTGCCACGGGCAGGGCATTGGCTTTGCCGTAGTAAGCCTGTGCATAAGCGATGCGGTGACCCTCCGGGTCGGCAGTGCCGCTCTGCCAGAGCTGGGCGATGCAGTCCAGCAGATACGCATGGGGCTTGACGTTGGAGCAGTTGATGAGCCAGTAATCATCCACACCGTGGCGGAGAGCATTGGTCAGCTCCTCGCAGACAAACTCCGTGCTGTTGGGCAGCATGGTAATGTGACTTGCCGCCTGCAAATCATAAAAGGATGCGTGATAATACAGACCGTGTGCGCCGGTATCGCCCTGCGGTGGCAGTGCCTTCACACGTGGATTGCTGTTGCCCTGCCGGCGGCTGACCATCTTGCCGAAGCCATTATCTGCCCAGATTTTGATCACCTCGTCCGGCAGATCAAGGCAGCCCTGCTGGTACAGTTCCATAGTCTCCCCATACAGATTGGTGCAGCAGACGGCATGCGGGTCGCTGTGCTTGACCAGATCATACTGTTCCCGGATGAGGGAGGAAATCAGTGCGCCCCGCTTTTCCGGGGTGTCGTACTGGGGGTCGTCCTCCCAGAAGGGTTTATCGCCCTGCCCCCGGAACCCGATGTTCCAGACGGTGGGTGTATTTTTTTGCCGGTCAATGGCCTGCTGCCAGAGCGCGCGGAACTTTTCCGGGTAGAGACTGAACTTTGGTTCCAGCTCCGGGTACGCCTGCACAAACATTTCGGCTCCCAGCGGCTCGGCATGGTGGTGGGTGATGATGAGGCCCATATCCGCTGCAAGATCATGGTAGCGGTGGCCGTTTTTGCCCGTGCCGGGAATCACCAGATTGCCGCCCAGCCGCAGCAGCGTCTCAAAGACCATCACAAAGGGCATCTCGCTGCGGCGTTCCACCTTCCAGTGGGAAATCAGAGTTTCATCGTTGACGAACCAGCCGCGGTACCGTACCCGTGCGGGCTTGCTTTCATATGTGAAATTCTGCGGCACAGTCACGCCATCGGTCTGGATAAATTTCTGATCGTTCCAGAACCAGAAGGGCTGCACACCCAGAAAACGGCGACTGATTTCAAACAGACCGTATACAAAGCCGAGGGCATCGGCGGCGGTCAGCATCAGTCTGTCCTCATGCACCTGCAGGCAGAAACACTCCGGCGGAAGGTCACTATCCTTTGCAAGAACGATATCGCCGCCGGGCATTCCGGTCTCTGTGAATACAGCTTTCTTATCTCTCTGCAAGGCAGAGATGGCATACTGTACGGGCTTTGGCGGCTCCGTAGCAACGATCTGACTATTCCGGTTGAGAATCATACACAAAAACCTCTCTTTTGAAAAAAGGCACTGTACGCGCCGCACAGTGCCTTGATGAATGAACTTAACCCTTGATGCCGTCAGTGGCGATACCTTCAACGATATATTTCTGGAACAGGATGAACACGATGATGACCGGCAGCAACGACAGCACCGACATAGCGAACAGACCGCCGTAGTTGTTGTAGCTATTGGGGTCGGTGTAGAGCTTCAGTGCCAGCGGGATGGTATAATTCTTCGGGCTGGAAACGAAGATCAGCGGCTGGAAGAAGTCCTGCCAGATCCAGTAGAAGGCGAAGATGGCTGCGGTCACGATGGCGGGCTTGACGATGGGAATCATAATTTTGAACAGGATGCCGGGCTTGGAACAGCCGTCCAGCATGGCAGCCTCGTCCAGATCACGGGGAATGCCGCGCATATACTGGGCGATGAGGAAGATGAAGAAGCCGTAGCCGAACACCCACGGCAGGGTCATAGAAACCAGCGTATCGGAAAGTCCCAGCTTTTTCAGGATGATGTACTGGGGCACTACCATGACCTGCGAAGGAATCATCATAGTCATGACGATGCAGCCGAACCAGAAGTTTGCACCCTTGAATTTCAGGCGGGAAACCGCATAGGCGGCGAGCAGGGAACAGAAGATAGTGCCTGCAACCGAGACCACAGTAACGATGACGCTGTTCAATGTAAACCGCCAGAACGGAATGCCCGCGATACCCTTCCAGCCGGAAAGGTAGTTTGTGAGAATATCCCACTTTTCCGGGATGAGCGACCATGCGTTGTGGAACATGGTGTCGTTGGACTTGAAAGAGCTCATCAGCAGCCACAGCAGCGGATACACCATGATAAAGCCCAGAACACAGGAAAAAATGTGGAAGAACACGGATTGTGCCTTTGTACTTTTCTGACCAACCATTTTTCTTTCTCCTTACCCTTCGTAATGAACCCAGCTGTTCTGGCTCTTGAACAGGATCAGGGTCATAACTCCGATGATGGCAACCAGAATCCATGCCAGTGCGCAGGAGTAACCCATGTGGAAGTTTGCAAATGCCGAGCGGTACAGGTACAGCACATAGGTCAGAGTGCTGTTCATGGGGCCGCCATCCGTGATAACGTAACTCTCGGTAAAGACGCGGAAACCGTTGATGATCTGCTGGATGAGGTTGAAGAAGATAGTCGGGGTCAGCATCGGCATGGTGATTTTCCAGAATTGCTGCATCTTGGAAGCACCATCCAGCGAAGCAGATTCATACAGGGAATTCGGAATCTGCTTCAGCCCGGAGAGGAACACCAGCATACAGGAACCGAACTGCCACACACCCATCAGGACGATGACGAACAGAGCAGTTTTGGGGTTGCCCAGCAGGGAGAATTTCTGTTCGATGCCAATGGCAGACAGCAGGCTCATAAGAACACCCTTGTTGCCGAAAATCTGCTTCCAGACCACGGAAACAGCGATAGAGCCGCCGACGATGGACGGGATGTAATACAGAACACGATAAAACGCCATGCCCATGTGCTTTTTGTTCAGCAACGTTGCCACGAACAGCGCAAAGGCCAGACGGAGCGGCACCATGATAAAGACATAGCTGAACGTAACGACCAACGCCTTGCGAAAGGTCTTATCGGTTGTAAAAATAGTGATATAGTTTTTCAGTCCGACCCAGTTGGGGGCGGACAGCAGGTTATAATCCGTAAAGGAATAGTAGATGGACATCGCAGCCGGGATCACATACATGAAGATGAATCCAAACAGCCACGGAGCCAGCAGCAGATAGCCGACTTTGGTATCATCGCCAAAATTGTGCTTTTTCAGCGCAACAGCTTTTGTGTTTGACACAGCGAGGCCTCCTTTTCACAAAAAGGCGGGAGGGGTCTGTGGAGTGACCCCTCCCGCATGGTTTCATTAGTTGTTGGTGGCGAGGATGTTGTTGGCCTCGTCATAGAACTGCTGTGCAGCCTCGGCGGGAGTGGCCTGACCGTAGAACACGCTGTAGGCAATGTTCTTGAACTGGGTGTTGATCTCGGAAATACCGGAGGGGTCCGGTGCCGGGGTATCGCCGCAGTAATCAGCGGCATCGGAAACGAAGTCGAACATTTCAACCTGCTTCTGGGTCAGCGCGCCGCTGCTGGTCAGATGATCACGGGAGTTGCTTGCGGAGGGAGTGCCGCGCTCGCCCAGCATGATGTCGTTGGCTTCGTCGCTGTTCAGGAACCAGCTGATGAAAGCGGCAGCAGCATCCTTGACCTTGGAAGTCTCGGACACGGAGAAGAACATGCCGGGCTTGTACCAAAGAGCTTTCTCTCCGGCCTTCTTCACCGGGGGAACCAGCAGCTCCAGCGTGTCGTTGCCGGCATTTGCACCGATGGTGCCAAAGTTGTTCCAGGACTGGTGGAATGCTGCATCGCCGGTGATGACCGGGCTTGCGTCATTGCCCAGGGTCGCGATCTGCTCGTACTCATCGGGGTTCGGTGCGGCACCGGCATCGATCAGTTCTTTCCAAAGCTGGAAGTAATCGGTCAGGATCTGCACATCATCAAAGCCCAGGCTCTTGTTGTCCTCTGCGAACAGGGAGACACCATGCTCACGCACCCAGTAGTTCAGCAGGTTGGTGTCGATGAACGCAGAGCCGCCGAAGCCGTACTTGCCGGTCTTTTCCTTGACGGTCTTGCAGATGGAAACAAAGTCGTCCCAGGTCCAGCCGTTCTGAGGAGCGGTGACACCGGCCTCTTCCAGCACAGAGGGGTTGTAGATGAAGGAGACCAGCGAGGTGGACAGCGGGATACCCACCATCTTGCCGCCAATGGTGCCTGCATCGATCAGGGCATCGTCCACGTTGGAAATATCCAGCGTGCCGTCCGAAGCATAAGAGGACAGGTCTGCCAGAGAGCCGTTCTTGGCGTAGGTGGAGATGTACATATAGTCCATCTGGACGATATCAGCCATGCCGCCGGTGGCTGTGTCGGTAGCCAGCTTCTCAAAGTAGCCATCCCAGCCGGAGGGGGTGGTCTCAAAATGCACATTGGGGTTCAGCTCGGTGTACTTGTCCAGCACTTTCTGGGTCAGGTCGTGACGGGTCTGGCCGCCCCACCATGTAAAGCGAATGGTCACATCGCCGTTTACGGCAGATGCGCTGCCGGATGCGGCAGAAGAAGCAGCGGTGGAGCTGGATGCGCCGCCGCAGGCGGCCAGTGCGGATGCCACACCGGCAGCACCGGCGACCTTCAGAAAGTTTCTGCGAGAGATCTTCATGAGAATTTCCTCCATTTTCCTTCGTGTTTTCTGTTACGGGGGAGCCGTCGCTCCCTGTATGGTACGCACCCTTTTGTTGCTTTTATTGTATCGCTTTTTTTCAAAAACAAAATGGAAAATGTCGGTCTTTCTCTTGGAAAAAACCGACATTCAAAAGCAGCCTGTTCAATGATGGTTCCGGTATTCCGTCGGTGTCACGCCGCAGATCTTACGGAATACTTTGGAAAAATACTGTCCGTCCAGCGGGTAGCCCACCAGTTCCGCCAGACGGCTGATCTTCATATCCGGCTGAAATTCCAGCAGCCGCCGGGCCTGTGTGATGCGGCAGTGTTCCAGATACGCCGAGAACCGGTTGCCGGTCATCTGGGAGAAGATGCGCCGCAGGTGATCTTCGCTCATGAAAAGCCGCTGCTGTGCAATGGTCTGCAAGCTGAACTCCGGCTCCGGGAGGTTTTCGTAGATGGCAAGAAAGATCTCCCGGCTCCGAGCATCGGGCTGGGGGTGGTTCCATGCGGCGGTCAGAGCATCTGCCCATGCCGGGAGCGAATCCTCCGGGGCAGCCTTGTCCTCGAACAGCAGCTTCCACGCCAGCTCGCAGAGCTTTTGCCGCTGCTGCGGGCGATAGTCCTTTGCCTCCATTTTGGCAAAGGAAAACGCAAGCTCCTGCAAAAGCTCCTCATAGCTGCCGGTCTGCCGCAGTGCTTCCAGATCAAAGATCTCGTTCACCGTTTCCGGCAATGCCGCATTCCGGGAAGGGCGCAGAAGGGCGGGCTCGTTTTCATCCATGTTCAGCTGCAAAAGCTCCTGCGCCTGCCGGAACAGCACGGAAAGCTCTGCAAGCGTTCCTGTCCGGCTGGCAGAAGAAAGCATTGGAAGCGTTTCAAACCGCTTGAATTCTTTTTTGAGCACCTGAACCGCTGTTTCCACACTGGATTCCGCCATAGCATCTGCCAGAACCAGAACATCCCGGTCCACACCGGTGGTCATGAGCAGGGTGCCGTCCGGCAAAAGGTCGCCCAGCATATTGCCCACGACATACCGTTCCAGCGAGTCGAATCCGCATTTGAGGCGGAAATCCAACAGCAGGACCATGCGCTGTTCGCCGCCCAGTTCGTCCACAAGCTGCCGTGCGCCGGAAGATGCCTGCGCCTTTCCCAACAGCAGATCCCGGAACAGCTGCTCCCGTGCATAGGGCTTCAGCAGCCGGGCTTCGGTCTCCAGCTTTTCGGAGCGTGCATTCTTTTTGCGGGCTTCTTCCAGTTCCGCAAACGCCTTGTTCAGCACCGGGATCATTTTGGATTCATCGCAGGGCTTGAGGATGTAATGCCGCACCCCCAGCTCCATGGCCTGACTGGTAAATTCGTAGTCACCATAGCCGGAAAGCACCACAAAGGTCATATCCGGGTACTGCTCCTTTGCCTGCCGGATCATCTCAATGCCGTTCATCACCGGCATCTTGATGTCCACGATGGCGAGGTCAGGCCGGAATTTTGCGATTTTTTCCAACCCCTCGGCACCGTTCCGAGCGGTGGAAACGACCTTTATCTCATAGGAATCCCACGGTATGAACTGTGCCATTCCTTCACGCTCGATCTCCTCATCGTCCACGATCAACAGTGTATACAAGTTGCTCTCTCCTTCACCATTTTCTCCTGCCTATAAAATAATATACTTTATTATAATTTGCAAGATTTGCCCGCAGAATGTCGCTCCGGTTCAAGAAGAATGCCGGATTTGTACAGGCAGAACCGGGCAGAATGTGATATTCTGAAGCCACAGGAAATCCGCATCGTGCAACCTGCATCCATTGATTGCCACCGGCATCTGCCGCCGATGGAGGTGGGAGCGGTATTCCTCCCAAGACTTTTTGCTTGGTTTTCTCCTTCTTCATCATTTTCACAGCATAGAAGCAGCCGTTCGTGAATGTCGGCTGCTTTTGTGCTATACTGAGTTAAAAAACACGCAGGAGGCGTTTTGTTATGGCATTATGGATCAACGATGGGCTGCATGAAGCGGCAGCAGATATCCATTCTTTTCTGCTGGTGGGGCAGTCTAACATGGCCGGGCGCGGCGACCTGACAAAGGAAAACGCCATCACTGCACCGGACTGCTTTATGCTGCGGATGGGCCGCTGGCAGGAGATGAGCGAACCAATCAATGTGGACCGGGCCGTGGTGGAAGGGGCAGTTCCCCGCAGCGGGGCAAACCTTGCAGCCAGCTTTGCGGCGCAGCTGCAAAAAGAGACCGGAGCAAAAATCGGCCTGATTCCATGTGCAGACGGCGGCACCCGCATTTCCCAGTGGCAGCCGGGCGAGGTGCTGTTTGACCATGCCGTGTTTCAGGCAAGGCTGGCACAGCGTACTTCTGCGCTTACGGCGATTTTATGGCATCAGGGTGAGAGCGACTGCCTTGCACCGGAACAGCTGGAAGCCTACCCCGAACAGTTTCAGCGCACGATGCAGGCGTTCCGGAAAGAACTCGGCGATCTGCCCATCGTGGTGGGCGAACTGGGCTGGCCGGAAAACGGCTTTCACGGAACACCCGCAGAACTGCTGCACGAATTCAACCGTCGTCTGCCGGAGTGGGCAGCGCAGCTGCCCCGGTGTGCCGTAGTCTCGGCAAAAGGCCTGACAGCACGCCCGGATGGACTGCACTTTACCACCGAAGCCCTGCGCACATTGGGGCTGCGGTATCTGGAAGCTTATCAGAGTCTGTTATAAGGAGAGCTTTTATGCCGAACCATTTCTTTTCACAGAACGGCCTGACCGCCTGCTGCACCGATACAAGCATTACCTTGTTCTGGGATAAGCCCGCCGCTGCCGGTGCGGTCGAAACCTATACCGTCCTGCTGGACGATGCCGCTGCTGCTCATACCCAAAAGACCCACTGTACATTGGAGAATCTGCGTCCGGAAACGACCTATTCGCTGTTCGTTCAGTGGCGGAGCGGCAGCATTGGGGAATTGACTATCCGGACAACACCGACCAAACGCTGTTTGGATGTGACTGCATCTCCTTATTCTGCTGTGGGCGATGGAAAGGCCATGAATACTGCCGCCCTGCAAAAAGCCATCGACGACTGCGGCGAGCGTGAACAAATCTATTTTCCGGCAGGTGTTTACTGCACAGGCACATTGCGTCTGCACAGCAATATGGAACTTTACCTTGAAGAAGGAGCTGTGCTGCAAGGCACAGCAGACCCAGAGGATTATCTGCCGCGCATTTCCAGCCGCTTTGAGGGCACTGAGATGGAGTGCTACAGCAGCCTGTTGAACCTCGGTACGCTTGACCATACTGCCGGGCCAAACTGTGAAAACGTAATTCTGCGCGGCAAGGGAACGATTGCATCCGGCGGAAAACTGCTGGCAGAGCGCATCATTGCAAGCGAGCGGGAAAGGCTGAAGGACTACCTTGCCCAAAATGCCACTCTTGTTTCTACCTGCGAAAATGCCGATACGATTCCGGGGCGCGTCCGGCCGAGACTTGTCAACATGAGCAACTGCCGGAACATCTGGATGGAAGGGCTGACATTTGCAAACGGCGCAAGCTGGAATCTGCATATGGTCTACTCCGACCAAATCGTGACCGACCACTGTACCATCCGGTCGGATGGTGTCTGGAACGGGGACGGCTGGGACCCGGATTCTTCCACAAACTGTACGATCTTCGCCTGCGAGTTTTTTACCGGAGACGATGCCGTTGCCATCAAGTCCGGCAAGAACCCGGAGGGGAATATCATCGACCGCCCGACGAAACACATCCGCGTGTTCGACTGCCACAGCGGTTTCGGACACGGTATCTGCATCGGAAGCGAGATGAGCGGCGGTGTGGAGGATGTGAAGATCTGGGACTGTGATATGGCAGTATCCACCTCCGGGCTGGAGATCAAGGTTACGAAAAAGCGGGGCGGCTATGTCCGGAATGTGGAAGTACGGGACTGCACCCTCTCTCATGTCATGGTGCATTCGGTCGGGTACAACGATGACGGCATCGGTGCACCTGTGCCGCCTGTGCTGGAAGATTTCCGCTATAATCGGGTGACGCTGCTTGGACGATACATTGACCACGACCATGTATGGCACACCTGTCCTGCCATCGAGCTGAAGGGCTTTGATGTGCCGGGCTATGAGGTGAAGAACATTTGCTTCAAGGATGTGGTGTTAGAGGACAACGGCGGCCCGGAGCAAAACATCCGGATGCAGTACTGCCGGAATGTCAGTTTTGAAAATATTACCGTCCGGTCAGGGGTGCAGCCGGAATGATGCCGTTTTTCTCCAAAAAAGCAGCCTCTTTTCTACAACCCGTTTTCTCTCTGACTGTGGTACAATAAAACTGTAAAACGAACCGCAATGGAGGAAGCAGAATGATGTTTGAACAGAACTTTATGCCGGAAGGTGCAGAAATCAACCCGGATACGCCCCGCAAAAAAGGGCTGGCGCGGTTGTTTGAAATTCTGAGCCGGGATCTGGACGGCATTTTCCTGTCCGGGGCACTGGCGATGTTAGTCTGCGTCCCGGCAGCAATTCTGGCAGGCATTGCCCTCTGGCTGGGCAGCCTGCCGCTGTGCCTGCTGGCGGCGGTCGCCGCCGGGTGGCTGGTGGGTCCGGCTCTGACCGGACTGTACGATACCATCCTGCGTGCCTTGCGGGATGAGCCGGGATTCTGGTGGCACACCTACAAGCGGGCATGGAAGCAGAACTTCCGAAGCAGTCTTGTTCCCGGCATCGTGTTTACCGTGTTGTGGGCACTGCTTGCATGGTCGGCATTCGTGCTGCCGCAGATTACAGAAATCTCCCTGAGCTTTGCGCTGATTCTGCTGCTGGATGCCGTTCTTCTCTTGACGCTGGGCAACTACTTCTGGATGCAGAACGCACTGTTTTATGGCTCGATTTTTCAAAAGTCGTCCAATTGCATCCGGATGTTCTTCGGCTTCCTACCGCAGACTGCCCTCTCTGCAATCGTGCAGGTTGGATACTGGCTGCTGATAGCATTCTTGATTCCACGATGTGCGTTTATGTTTCTGCTCACTGGATTATGGGTCCCCAGTCTGTTAGCAGCATTCTCTGTGTATTCCACAATGGAAAAGAATCTGCATCTGGAAGAACGGATTCAGGATATCAAAAATTATTGAATATTTTCCCGCAGCGTAACTCAAGGTTCGTCTGTGTCATTTTCTCCCTTGGAGGTAACATATCATGCCATTGAATCATCCTATGATCCCGGCACTGTTGGCTGACCCGGAGATCTTCCAGCAGAATCGCCTGCCGCCCCATGCGTATTTTTCCGACCAGACCAGCCCGGCCATGCCGTTGACGGTCAGTTTGAATGGTGAGTGGGCGTTCCGCTACGCAGAGAATCTGACAGCACCTTTTTCAAACTGGGATACCCTGACCGTGCCGGGGATTATCCAGATGCAGAGCCTGCAAAAGCCGGGCCGGCCCTACGGCACGCCCCATTATGTCAACACCCAGTACCCCTGGGACGGCCACGAAAAACTGCACCCCGGGCAGATCCCGCAGGAGTATAACCCCATCGGGGAATACAAGCGCAGCTTCACCCTGCCGGAAGAGTGGGCAAACTGCTATCTGCGCCTGAACGGGGCTGACAGTGCCGCCGCTGTCTGGTGCAACGGGGTCTATATCGGCTATACCGAGGATACCTTTACCCCGGCAGAATTTGATATGACGGAAGCCGTCCAGCCCGGCGAAAATGAGGTGACGATTCAGGTTTACCGTTTCTGCTCCGGCAGCTGGCTGGAAGATCAGGATTTCTGGCGGATGAGCGGTCTGTTCCGCTCGGTGGAGTTGTTCACAAAACCTGAGATTCATCTGGAAGATGTGTTCGTCAGGCAGAACTTTGCGCCGGACTTTTCCAGCGTGAAAGTGACGTTCGACTGCAAGGTCAGCGGCGCGGGCCGGGTGTCGGTGGTGTTCAACGGGCAACAGCAGTCCGCTGAGGTGGGCGAGCCGGTCGAATACGGCAGCGGCGTGGTCTTTGGCAAGGGCGAAGCCGACCCGGATGTGGAACCGGACGTGCAGGATGTTTCCTTTGCCTTTAAGGTAGAACAACCGGAATTGTGGAGCGCAGAACAGCCGACCCTTTATGAGGCAGAGATCGCCCTATTGAATGGGAAAACACTGGTGGAGCGCACCGGACTGAAAGTCGGTCTGCGCAGGTTTGAACTGAAAGACCGCCAGATACTGCTGAACGGCAAGCGCATCGTGTTCAAAGGGGTCAACCGCCACGAGTGGAGCTGCAAGACCGGCCGCACTGTCAGCCGGGAAGAAATGCTCTGGGATGTGAAAAATCTCAAGGCGCACAACGTCAACGCTGTGCGCACCAGCCATTACCCCAACGATTCGTATTTCCTCTCTTTGTGCGATGAGTACGGCCTGTATGTCATCGAGGAAACGAATCTGGAAACGCATGGTACCTGGCAGAAGCTGGGGGCCGACGGCTCGGACGAATGGACTTTGCCCGGCGACCGCCCGGAGTGGCGGGAAAATGTGCTTGCCCGTGCCGAAGCCATGCTGGAACGGGACAAAAATCACCCGGCCATCCTGATCTGGTCCTGCGGCAACGAGAGCCACGGCGGGAAAACGCTGTGGGAGATGAGCGAGTATTTTCGCCGCACCGACCCCGGCCGCCTTGTGCACTACGAGGGCATTTTCTGGAACCGGGAATACCCCGCCACCTCCGACATGGAGAGCCAGATGTACACCCCGGTGGTGGACATCAAAAAGTTCCTCACTGAACACCCGGAAAAGCCCTTTATCATGTGCGAGTACAGCCACGCCATGGGCAACAGCTGCGGCGGCATCACGGATTACACCGAGTACGCCTACGAAGAGCCGCTCTATCAGGGTGGGTTCATCTGGGAGTACATCGACCACGGCATTGCAGTCACCGGCCCGGACGGCAAACTGAGCTTTGCCTACGGCGGCGACTTCGGCGACCGCCCCACCGACCGGGAATTCTGCATCGATGGCCTTGTTCTGCCCGACCGCCGCAACACCCCCAAGATGGATGCGGTCAAGGTGGCCTATACGCCGTTCAAGATCACCCTGACCGAGACCGAAGCCGTGGTGGAAAACCGTACCCTCTTCACCGATCTGAACGCCTATGATCTGGTGTTCGCATCTTCCATCAACGGCAAACCGGAGCGCCGGGCTGTCTTGCGGGCAGACTGTGCCCCCGGTGAAAGCGTCCGTATTCCGTTCCCGTTTGCAATGCCGGAAACGGGCCTTGCCTGCATGACGGTAACAGTCATCCTGCGCAGCGCCCTGCCGGGTCTACCTGCCGGGTATGAAGCGGCGTTCGGACAGATCTGGAAGAAACACGCCGAAGCCCGGTTGACCGTCCCGGCTCCGCAGCTGGTGGAGATGGACTGCAACATCGGCGTAAGGGGCGAAGGCTATGAATACATTTTCAGCCGGGGCAAGGGGCTGACCTCCATCCGTTTTGACGGGGTGCAGCTGCTGGATGATACGGTGCGCCCCAGCTTCTGGCGCGCGCCCACCAACAACGATGACGGCTGCGCCGAGCCATTCGAGTTTGCCTTCTGGAAAACGGCGGGCCTGTATGCCCGGTGCGACAACCTGACCGTAGAAGCCGGAACGGAGACCGTGACCGTACACGCCGTTTACACCCTGCCGGATGGACGGACCCTGCCCATTGATTTTACAGTGGACGGCACAGGCCGGTGTGAGGTGGCCATGACATGGCAGGGCGAAAGAGCGGAATTGCCGGAGTTCGGCCTGTTGCTGCCGCTGCGGCGGGAGCTGACAGGCGTTTCCTATCTGGGCCTTGGCCCCCGTGAAACCGTAGCCGACCGCACCGTGGGCGGAAAAATGGGCGCATGGAACTATAATATCCGGGAAGATTTTGCCCAGAACAGCCCGGTCTATCCGCAGGAATGCGGAAGCCGCACCGGGGTATACTGCGCCGAAGTGACCGGTAGCATTCCGGGCATCTGCTTTGAGAGTGATCCCGGCATGGTCTTCTCCGCCTTGCCTTATACACCCCATGAGCTGGAAAACGCCCGGCACCTCTACGAACTGCCCCGGGACGACTGCAAAACCATCGTGCGGTGCGCAGCCTTCCAACGTGGTGTGGGTGGCGACAGCAGCTGGGGCGCAAAGCCCCATGAAAATGTCTGCTTTGCGGCAGAAAAGGGTATGCAGTTCAAATTTACGCTGAACAAGCTGAATTGAGCGATTCACAAGCGACAGAAGAGGTGGTGTCCAAAATGAACACCACCTCTTCTGCCTATAATAGTGTAAATATATCTTGCAATCCATCGTATATTATGGTATATACATTATACGAAACAATTTTTGAATGAACGCTTTAGCGTGCAACGATGTATAAAAGTGAGGTGCTTGCCATGAATGCTGTGATCTACGCTCGCTATTCCAGTGATAACCAGCGTGAAGAATCCATCGAGGGTCAGATTCGTGAATGCACAGCCTATGCCGAAAGAAACGGCATCACAGTGGTCAGGCACTACATTGACCGTGCACTTTCTGCCAAAACGGATAATCGACCGGATTTCCAGCAAATGATTCGGGACAGTAATAAGAAGCTGTTTGAAATTGTGCTGGTCTGGAAGTTTGACCGCTTTGCCCGGAATCGTTTTGACAGTGCAAACTACAAGATGATTCTGAAAAAGAATAATGTCCACTTGATTTCGGTCATGGAACCAATTGCTGAAGGTTCGCAGGGCATTCTGGTGGAAACGTTGCTGGAGGGCATGGCAGAATACTATTCGGCTGAACTTTCCGAAAAGGTCATTCGAGGTCAGACCGAAAACGCCCTGAAAGGGAAATGCACAGGCGGCACCGGAACGATTGGATATAAAATCGACGAAGAAAAGTTCTATCGCATCGACCCGCTTGTTGCTCCATTTGTATTAGAGGCTTTTCAGCGGTACGACAATGGTGAAAAAATCGTTGAGATTCTGAACTATCTCAACGAAAAAGGCGTTCGTAATATGCTGGGTGGAAAACTGACGTGCAGCAGCATGAACACCATGTTGAAGAATCGCCGTTACATTGGAGAGCTTTCTTTCCGAGATACCGTTGTGCCAGATGCGATTCCTGCCATCGTCCCGAAAGACCTGTTTGACCGTGTTCAGAAGCGTCTGGAGAAAAACAAGCGCGCACCAGCTCGCGGAAAGGCAGATGAGGAATACTTATTGACCACCAAGCTGTTCTGTGGCAAGTGTGGAGCATTGATGTTTGGCGAAAGCGGAACAAGTGCCACCGGACGAACCTACTATTACTATAAATGTGCTACTGCCAAGCGGCGCAAAGGCTGCAATAAGAAAACCGTACAGAAAGACTGGCTCGAAAGTTTGGTCGTCCAAGAGACGATGAAGCTGATTCAGGATGATGCCATGATTGAACGGATCGTTCAACTGGTTATGGATTTTCAGAACCAAGAGAACACCACGATTCCGCTCTTGGAAAAGCAGCTCCGAGAGGTGGACAGGAAACTGGACAACCTGATGAAAGCAATCGAGGAGGGCTTATTTACCCGGACGACCAAGGAGCGTCTGGATGCCTTGGAAGCTCAGAAGGATGAACTGACTGCCAAAATTGCTGACGAGAAGTTAAGAAAGCCATCCTTCAATGCCGATTTCATCCGGTTCTGGCTGATGAAATTCAGAAAGTTCGATATATCGCAGCAAAAACAGCGCAAAGCACTGATTGAGATTTTTGTGAACGCGATTTTCCTGTATGATGACCGGATGCTGATTACGTTCAACTACAAGGATGGTTCTCAAACCATCCGCTTTGAGGATGCCTTGACTGCTGCTGAAGCAGTGGGAAATAGTTCGGATTTGTCCAGCTCTGCTCGATATGACAAAAAGCCACGATGAACCGTTTACAAATGCGGTTTCGTCGTGGCTTTATTTGTTGCCAGTCCCCTGAGATCCGGCTGGAAGATGCCTTATTTGTGCGTTACCGTCTCAAAAACTGTCCCTGCGCTAAAGGGCAAATGCGCACCCGGCAGCTTTCCGATTTTGTTCTTTTTTTATTTACAAACAGTACCTTGACACCGAAATATCCTTTTTGTAATCTTAAAGAGTATTCTGAATGTAAGTGAATGCCGTCCCGAATCAATACGGTTTTTTCGGGCAGGACGGCAGGAAGTTTCTCCAGCGAATGTCCTGGGGGTGGTACCCTGCTGCCACAGGCAGTAGGGCGGGACCGAAGTTCCGGGCTGTTCGCAGAGAAAACTTCCTGATGGCCTGCCAAGTGAGCGCAAGCTGACGGCAATGGGAAAGGAGCAACTACCAATGGATCATCTGCAGAACGTAATGGGATACTTCGACCAGCAGCAGCCGCTGTGCGCCGAACACGACCGCATCAGCAAGGACCTGTACAAGGAGTTTGGCGTTAAAGCGGGCCTGCGCGACGAAAACGGCAAGGGCGTGCTGGCGGGCCTGACCAATATCTCCGATATCCGCGCCTTCCAGTATGTGGATGGGGTGAAAAAGCCTGCCGACGGTCAGCTGCTCTACCGCGGCTACGACGTGAAAGACCTGATCCGCGGGTCGTCCGGCAGCCGCTTTGCCTTTGAGGAAGCGGGCTATCTGCTACTGTTTGGTGAGCTGCCCACGCAGGAAAAGCTGGAAGAGTTCTGCCGCGTGCTGGGCGAGTGCCGCACCATGCCCACCAACTTTACCCGTGATGTGATCATGAAGGCCCCCAGCCACGATATCATGAACTCCATGGCCCGCAGCGTGCTCACACTGGCATCCTACGACCCCAAGGCCGGTGATCTGGAAATTTCCAATGTGCTGCGCCAGAGCATCCAGCTGGCCGGCATCTTCCCCATGCTGGCCGTGTACAGCTACCATGCCTATAACCACTACGAAAAAGACGGCAGCATGTACATCCACCGGCCGGACCCGGAGCTTTCCACCTCAGAGAACTTTTTGCGGATGCTGCGCCCGGATATGAAGTACACCGAACTGGAAGCCCGCGTACTGGATGTGGCATTGCTGCTGCACGCCGAGCACGGCGGCGGCAACAACTCCACCTTTACCACCCGCGTGGTCACTTCGTCTGGCACCGATACCTACTCGGCCATGGCGGCTGCCCTGTGCTCCCTCAAAGGCCCGCGCCACGGCGGTGCCAACCTGATGGTGATGCAGATGATGCAGAACATCCGCGAAAACCTGCACGACACCGAGGACGATGAAGAGCTGGAAGCCTACCTGAAAAAGCTGCTGCACGGCGAAGCATTTGACCGCAAAGGCCTGATCTACGGCATGGGCCACGCGGTGTACTCCCTCAGTGACCCCCGTGAGGTGGTATTCAAGGGCTATGTGGAACAGCTGGCCCACGAGAAGGGCCGCGACAAGGACCTCGCCCTTTACAACAAGATCGAGCACATGGCCCCGCAGCTGATCGCGGAGGAGCGCAAAATTTTTAAGGGTGTCAGCCCCAATGTGGACTTCTACAGCGGCTTTGTGTACGATATGCTGGGCATCCCCATGGAGCTGTACACGCCGCTGTTCGCCGTGGCCCGCGTGATGGGCTGGAGCGCCCACCGCATTGAAGAGCTGCTCAGCGCAAACAAGATCATCCGCCCGGCCTACAAGAGCCTTGGCGGCACCCACGAATATATCCGCCGCAATGAGCGGGAATAACAGGGAGGATGCATGATGAGCGTGGAACTGAAACATCACCCGGAAGAATGGTTCTTCCTGCACAATTTTGATATCGACAAGGTGTTCAGCACCATCCAACGGGCGGATTACCTGATCTTATATTACATTAAGATGCAGGCCGAACAGCACCCGGACAGTAAGGTTTATCTGGCTGACCTTGCTGCCGTGATGGGCCTGAAGGTGACAGAGCTTTCCAAGGCCGTTGAAAAGCTGCAGGACAAGGGTTTTGTGGCATGGAAGACCGACCGTGAAGCGGGCCGCACCTATGTGGAGCTTTCCAGCAAGGCTGTGGAGCTGATGGCGGAGGAGCGCGCGTTCATGCAGCGCTGTTACGCCCGCCTGCGTGCAGAGCTTGGCGACGAAGAACTGCATCGTGCAGTAAGCACCATGCAGAGCGTGACGGCCATCCTGAAGGATGAACGGGAACACAGCGGCGTATAAAAACAGCCTCAACGAAAAAATGAGATAGACTTCCCCGAAAGGGGTTGCCTATCTCATTTTTTGTTGTAAACTGAGGTTCCCGGATCAGCAAATAAATTCTACTGAAAAAAGCCAGAGCGGCTATTTTAAATCGTTTACCGGATCAGGTTTACAAACACCGGGCAGAGCACTGCGGTCAGCACACCGGCCACCGCAATGGAAAGGCCGCTCATGGCACCTTCTACCTCGCCCATCTGCAGGGCTTTGCTGGTGCCCACGGCATGGGCCGAAGTTCCGATGCCCACGCCCTTGGCGATGGGGTCGGTGATGTGGAACATCTTGCACACCGTCTCAGCCAGCAGCGCTCCCACGATGCCGGTAACAATGACGATCGCACCGGTCAGGGCAGCAATGCCGCCCAGCTCAGCGGCCACATCCATGCTGATGGCGGTGGTCACGGACTTGGGCAGCAGGGTGGCATACTGCTCACGGGTCAGGTCCAGCGCCAGTGCCAGCGCCAGTGCGCTGCCAAGGCTCACCAGCGTGCCCACCGAGATACCAGCAATGATGGCGGCGGCATTCTCTTTCAGCAGGTCGATCTTTTCATACAGCGGAATGGCCAGTGCCACGGTGGCGGGCAGCAGCAGATAGTTCACCGGTGCCGCGCTGGCCTTGTAGTCCGCATACGGGATGCTGCACACCGACAGAAAGATGATCACAAAGATGCTGCCCAGCAGCAGCGGGTTAAAAATGGCTTTGCCTGTCACCTTATTGATAAGGGTGCCCAGTGCAAACGCGGCCAGCGTAAGCAGAACGCCCCATGCTGCGGAGCCGGACAAAAAATCATTCAGCAGCTGCGTCATTGTCAGCCTCCTTTTTCTTGCGGCCGGTCAGGGCCTGCGTGGTCTTGCCTGCACTCACCATCACCAGCACAGTGACCGGGATAATGGCAACGAGGATGGGCAGCAGCATCTCGCCCATCTCTGCCCACAGTTCCATCACACCGGCGGCAGCGGGCACGAACAACAGCGGGAAGATGCCTGTGAGATAGGTTCCCACCTCTTTCACATCGTCCAGCTTTACCAGCTTGAAGTTCAGCGCTGCCAGCAGCAGCACCAGACCGTAGACGCTGGCCGGGACCGGCAGCGGCAGCACTACATGAAGGATCTCGCCCAAAAAACAAAACGCAAGAATGCGCGCAAACTGAAAAATATATTTCGTAGTAAAGTTCCCCTTTCCTCGATCAAAAGCGTAAATGGACACATCAAGGGTAAAGTATACCGCAGGAGCCCCAATCCATCAACCGTGATTCTGGATAAGAAAAATTGCACATTTCGCCGAGAACTGTGCAAAAAAAGGCGCACCGGTCAAGCCGGTGCGCCTTTTTGCATGTTATCAGAAATACCGTCAGATCACATAATCATTCCCAGCCTGATCAGGCCGGGCGAGATCGGCCAGTGTGATATTGCCGAAATAATTGGAGATCAGATCGTCCAGCCCCTTCCACATCTCGTAGGTGCGGCAGTTTGCCATGCGGGAGCAGGGGGTCGCATTGGGGGTCAGGCAGCTCACCGGCGCAAGGCTGCCCTCGGTCAGCATCAGGATCTCGCCCACGGTGTACTGATCCGGGCTGCGGGTGAGCCGGTAGCCGCCGCCCTTGCCGCGCAAGCCCTCCAGAAAGCCGTTCTGCACCAGCACCTTAAGGATGTTTTCCAGATATTTTTCCGAGATCTCCTGCCGGGCAGCGATCTCCTTGAGAGGGACATATTTTTCAGACTGATGCTCGGAAAGGTCGATCATCACGCGCAGTGCATAGCGCCCTTTGGTGGACACGATCATAATAGTGTACTTCCTTTGTTGGTTATAGATTGAGTTTTTAACCTATTATACAACAGGGTAAATAATATTTCAATCCCACTTTTTTCAAAAAATCCATTGACAACCGCACAGAACGGGTCTATAATACCATCAAACCCACAAATGATGTTGGTATAAAGGTTTTAGAATCGGGTCGTCCAGCAGGGCACATGTGCCCATAACTGTATCAGAGAGGAAACTACAATGAGCAAGATTTATACTGCCGCAGATCAGCTGATCGGTCATACTCCGTTGCTGGAGCTGACCCACATTGAAAAGGAGCAGGAGCTGCCTGCCCACATCATTGCCAAGCTGGAATACTTCAATCCGGCCGGTTCTGTCAAGGATCGCATCGCCAAAAAGATGATCGATGATGCCGAGGAAAAGGGCCTGCTGAAGGAAGGTTCCGTGATCATTGAGCCTACCTCCGGCAATACTGGCATCGGTCTGGCCGCTGTGGCAGCCGCCAAGGGCTACCGCATCATCATCGTGATGCCCGAGACCATGAGCGTGGAGCGCCGCCAGCTGATGAAGGCTTACGGTGCAGAGCTGGTGCTGAGCGAGGGTGCCAAAGGCATGAAGGGTGCCATTGCCAAGGCCGACGAGCTGGCAAAGGAGATCCCGAATTCCTTCATCCCCGGCCAGTTCGTGAACCCGGCCAACCCTCAGGCCCACATCGAGACCACCGGCCCCGAGATCTGGGAGGACACCGACGGCAAGGTGGATATCTTTGTGGCAGGCGTGGGCACCGGCGGCACCGTGACCGGCGTGGGCCAGTACCTGAAGAGCAAGGATCCGAACGTCAAGGTGGTGGCTGTAGAGCCTGCTTCCTCTCCTGTGCTGAGCAAGGGCACCGCAGGCGCACACAAGATCCAGGGCATCGGCGCGGGCTTTGTGCCGGACGTACTGGACACCAAGGTGTATGACGAAATCATCGCCGTGGAGAACGACGATGCCTTTGCCACCGGCCGTCTGATCGGCCACAAGGAAGGCGTGCTGGTGGGTATCTCCTCCGGTGCTGCTGTTTATGCTGCCCTGCAGCTGGCAAAGCGCCCGGAGAATGCCGGTAAGAACATCGTGGTCCTGCTGCCCGATACCGGTGACCGCTACCTGTCCACCCCGCTGTTTGCAGACTGATCTTTCAAAAAGCTCACTTCTCCCGTTCTGTGACTTCACAGGATGGGAGTTTTTTGTTACAATATCCCTATCAAACACTTTGGAGATTTGCCCATGAATTACTATGCTGCCCCCATGGAGGGCCTGACCGACCGGGTGTGGCGGCAGGCACACCAGAAATGGTTCGGCCCTGCTGGCAATGCCGACCGCTACTATGCCCCTTTCATCTCCCCGCCGGAGAACCGGGTTCTCATTAAAAAGAAGATGGCCGAGCTTGCCCCTGCGGCAAACCCCGGCGCACCGGTGATCCCGCAGCTGCTGGCAAAGGACGGCGAACTTGCCGCATGGATGATCGGCGAGCTGCGCGGCCTTGGCTACACCGAGGTGAACCTGAACCTCGGCTGTCCTTCCGGCACCGTCACCGCCAAAGGCAAGGGTTCCGGGATGCTGCGCGACCCCGTCAAGCTGGACGCTTTTCTTGCCGCCGTATTTGCCAATGCGGAAGGGCCTATCTCGGTCAAGACCCGGCTGGGCGTGGAAAAGCCGGCAGAATTTGCTGCCATTCTGGACATCTATAACCGGTATCCCATCTGTGAGCTGACCATCCACCCGCGTGTGATGCGCCAGCTCTACCGCGGGCAGGCCGACCGTGCCGCTTTTGCTGCCTCCCTGCCCGGGTGCCGGATGCCCGTGTGCTACAACGGCGATGTGACCACCGCTGCGGACCTGCACACGTTGGAAGCGCAGTATCCGCAGCTGTCCGGCATCATGGTGGGGCGCGGCATCATTGCGGACCCGGCGCTCTTCCGTGAAGCACGCGGCGGCGCACCGGCCGCACGGGAAGAGCTGCGCGGATACCTTGACGACCTCTACCACGGATACTCCGAACTGTTCGGCAGCGCCGGGTGCGCGGTGAGCCGCATGAAGGGACACTGGTTCTACCTCATCCACAAGTTTGAGGGGGCCGAAAAGCTGGAAAAGCAGCTGCGCAAGGCGCGGGAACCGTGGGAATATGAGGTCGTCGTAAACCAGATCTTTACGCTGCCGTTCCGGCCGTGACGGTTGGAATGGCCTCCGTTTCGCTCTGGCCATCTTCAGCGAAAATTTTATTTTATATAGTTGCAATTCAGAAAGATCTGCGGATTTTTCTGAATTGCGTTTTCACCGGAGGGGCTGTAACGGTAAACGGCATCTGCATTCTATTATGAAAAAGCCCCGCCATCATAGCGACGGCGGGGCATGAGCAGACAAGCGATATCAGACGTTCAGATAACTGCGCAGCATGGCCTGCAGCAGATCGTCACGATCCACCTTGCGGATCATGGAACGGGCATTTTTATAGGTCGTGATGTAGGTGGGGTCTTCGGACAAGATATAGCCCACCAGCTGATTGACCGGATTATAGCCTTTTTCCTTTAAAGCATCGTACACCTGCTGTACGATCTCATGGATCTCATAGTCCTTTTTGTCGTGGATCGAAAAAATAGCGGTCTCGCCACTCACGGAATACACCCCCTTAGGAAGAACTACATTCATTGTACACGAATTGCGAGGAAACTTCAAGCTAAACAGACCGGATTTGCACAGTTTGCATAAAATTTCCGGTCCTGATTTTGCAGGCTGACGGCCTGCACCGCCGCAAATGCGGCAGAAGGAGGGCCTTTATGCTGTATGGCATCGGCTGCGACCTGTGCGAGATCGCGCATCTGGAAAAAAGCCTTACCGGCGCACACGCTGCAGCCTTTATCCGCCGGGTGTACGGCGAGGCCGAACGCGCTGCGCTGAGCCTTGACGAACCACTGCCCGCCGGGCGCAGCGCCGCCCACCGGCTTGCCAGCGCCGCAGCCAACTTTGCCGCCAAGGAAGCCTTTTTAAAGGCGGCAGGCACCGGCCTGCGGGAGCCGTTCTCCCTGTGTGAGATCGAGGCTGTCCGGCTGGAAAGCGGTGCACCTGCCTATCATTTTTCCGGCCAAACGGCGGAATGGATGCAGGCCCATGGCCTTGCCGCCCGGCTTTCTCTGAGCCACGAGGGCGGCATGGCGCTGGCCTTCTGCATACTGGAAACTCTATAAGCCTTTGTGCATACAATGGAATATCCCCTGCGCTGCATAACCGGCGCGCAGCCGGCTCATACTGAGATCAGACGAAGATGCGCCGGACGCATCACATAAGCGGGGCGCATCCTCCAAATGCAGGGAGGGAGATTCCATGGAGGTACACAGAGGAGAAGTTTTTTACGCAGATCTTTCGCCGGTGGTGGGGTCGGAGCAGGGCGGCGTGCGCCCGGTACTGATCGTGCAGAACGAGATCGGCAACCGGCACAGCCCTACCGTGATCGCTGCGGCCATTACATCCCGGCTGGACAAGGCCCGCCTGCCCACCCACATCAATATCCGGGCAGCGGATACCGGCCTTGCCAAGGACAGCGTGGTGCTGCTGGAGCAGATCCGCACGCTGGATAAACACCGCCTGCGGGAGCGGGCCGGGCAGATCACGCCGGAAGATCAGAAACGTGTGGATCAGGCTTTGGATGTAAGCCTGGGGCTTACTTCATATTAAGGGGCTGTTGCAAAACAGCTCTCTGAAAAGATCATGCACAAAACCCGGAACCTTTTTTCGGCCAAAACGGCTCAAAAAGGCTCCGGGTTTCTGATTTTACGCTGTTTCTTTGTGCAAGCTGCGATCGTTTTTTCATTTTCCAGCTTAATTTTTTTGAAAAGGCGCGCGAAGGCTGGTTATTCCCGCCAGAAAATGCTATACTTTTCTGTAGAATGGTTATGCTGTCGTGTGCAGCATATGCAGGTTTTATGATGATATCGGAGGGCTGATTATATGATCATCCAGAGCAAAAAAGTATGGATCGCCGACCAGTTCATTTCTGCCGCAGTCGAGCTGGAGCAGGGCAAGATCACCGGCATCTTCCCCTATGGTGAAAAGCAGGCCGATGTGGACTATGGCTCCAAGCGCATCGTGCCCGGTTTTATGGATATCCACTGCCATGGTGCCTACGAATTCGACACCAACGACGCAAAGCCGGAGGGCCTGCGCTACTGGGCAAAGCATATCGTCTCTGAGGGTGTGACCAGCTTTCTGGCCACTACCGTCACCCAGAGCGTGGAGGTGCTGACCAACGCCGTGGCCAATGTGGCCGACGTGATGGAGGGCAGCTACGAAGGTGCCGAGATCCTTGGCATCCACTTTGAAGGCCCCTACCTCGATATGAAGTACAAGGGCGCACAGCCTCCGGAGTACATCGCAAAGCCCAGCGTGGAGCAGTTCAAGCACTACCAGCAGGCAGCACGCGGCCACATCCGCTATGTGACCCTTGCACCGGAACACGACGAAGGGTTTGCACTGACCCATTACCTGACCGAGCACGGCGTGGTGGTCAGCATCGGCCATAGTGCCGCCACCTATGAGCAGGCCGTGATGGCCTATGCCAACGGTGCCCGCTCCATGACCCACGTGTACAACGGCATGTCCCCCTTCGCCCACCGCGCCAACGGTCTGGTGGGCGCAGCCTACCGCATCCGCACCATGTACGGCGAGATCATCTGCGACGGCTGCCACTCCACCCCTGCTGCCCTGAACAACTACTTCATGAGCAAAGGCCCGGATTACGCCATCATGATCTCGGATGCACTGATGGCCAAGGGCACCCCCATTGGCAGCGAGTACATCTTTGGCGGCAACCATATCACCATCTACCCGGACGGCAGTGCCCATCTGGACAACGGCACGCTGGCCGGTTCCACTTTGAACATCAACAAGGGCCTGCGCATTCTGGTGGAGGAGGCCATGGTGCCCTTCAACTATGCACTGAACGCCTGCACCATCAACCCGGCACGCTGCCTGCATCTGGACGACCGCAAGGGTTCCATCCAGATCGGCAAGGATGCCGACCTTGTGGTGCTGGACGACAACTACGATGTGCTGCAGACCTACTGCATGGGCAAGGCCCAGCTGTAATTTCTGGCTGACGCGAACAAAGGATGTGTTAAACCCGTTATGATCCAGATCGCCTTCTGCGACGATGACTAAACAGTTCTGGACCAGCTCTCTGCCCTGCTGGAAAAATATCGCGCCCAGCGCTGTGTCCAGATCCAGTGCACAGCCTTTCGCAGCCCGCTGGATCTGCTGGCCGAGATCGAAAAGGGCACCCGGTACGATATCCTGTTTCTGGATGTCATCATGCCGGCCGAAAACGGCATTACCGCCGCCAAGGAGATCCGGCAGTACGATAACGTCGTCAAGATCATCTTTCTTACTTCTTCCGCCGAGTTTGCAGTGGAATCCTATGTGGTGGGTGCCTATTTCTACCAGCTCAAGCCCATCTGGGAGGACAGCTTTTTCCGTCTGACGGATTCGGTGATCGCCGAGTGCCGCCGCGCCGACCAGCGCAGCCTGATCCTGCGCTGCAAGACCGGCATCTCCCGCATCGATCTGGACCAGCTGCTCTACTGTGAAGTGCTGGGCCGCGCTGCAGGATGCCACCGAGCTGGTCGTCACCCTGCCGCTGCTGCTGGCACTGGTGCACTGGATCGCGCCTTCGGTGCGCGCGCTGTCGCACTCTTCGCTCAAGCTGCAGCTGCAGTTCGGCGTGGACGGCAGCGCAGGTTTTTACCGCATTGAAAAGTCCGGCACCTTGCTCCGCCTGAAGGCAGAATAAAATCACAGTGCGCATTCGTTCCACCCTTAATACGCAAAATACCCCTCGGCTCCCGCAGCAGGAAACCGAGGGGTATTTGTTATGCTTTATTTGTGTTATTTGTGTCGGTTCAAGCCCTTACGCGATCACTTGCGGGGATTCTTGATCGCAGCCTGGGCGGGCGATAAAATTGCAGAGTTCTCCTTTCCAGAAATATCATTTCACTTTCCGTTGCGCCCGTGGTTCTTTTTTGTAAGCCCCGCGTATGCGGGGAAAAGGCGCACCATTCCGCGCCGGCGCTCTGCCGCTCCGGATCACCCCCGCGTATGCGGGGAAAAGTTATATCCCATCTGCTCTAGCATAGATCTCTGGGGATCACCCCCGCGTATGCGGGGAAAAGCAAAAGAAGAGCCCTACCGGCCTTGTCACCCGGGGATCACCCCCCGCATGTGCGGGGAAAAGAGCGCAGTACCGCTTGCAACGCCGGTGCGGGTGGGATCACCCCCGCATGTGCGGGGAAAAGCACCGTTCGGTGGGTTTGCCAAAGTCCCGGGTGGGATCACCCCCGCGTATGCGGGGGAAAAGATCGGCAAAGCCGCTGCACTCGTATAACTCCTGGGATCACCCCCGCGTATGCGGGGAAAAGGGGGATGGCAGCAGCGCAGCGGCTGCTGAACCAGGATCACCCCCGCGTATGCGGGGAAAAGTGCTGTTGAGCCCATTCTTTCAGCCCATGCCCGGGATCACCCCCGCGTATGCGGGGAAAAGAGTTTTTGCATCCACTCGCTTGTGTAATAGCCGGGATCACCCCCGCATGTGCGGGGAAAAGAAAAACTGCTTGGAAAGGGGAGGGGAAAAAGCAGGATCACCCCCGCATGTGCGGGGAAAAGCAAATCAAAGGCTTTAAGCATGATGGACACATGGGATCACCCCCGCATGTGCGGGGAAAAGACTAAAAAGATCCCGTAGCACCGTGTCTCCTGTTGCTATTGTACCGCTGTTTCCTTCAGTTTGCAATAAACCTGTTGTATCAGACGGCAGTCCGGCAGGGCGCGATGCTCCACTTTTTCTGCCAGCTGAAAATGCTGTGCCAGCGTCACCAGCTTATAATTTGCGATCCTTGTAAGGTTTCGGCGGGCAAGTTGTGCAAGGTCGATCTGGCGGTTGGTCGGTGCCGGAAAGCCATATCGTTTGCAGGTCATGCGCAGAAACTCCAGATCAAAGGCAATATTATGTCCCACCAGTGGGGCTTTGCCAATAAACAACAAAAAGCTATTCAGCGCTTCCCGTGGTTCTGTTCCCTGCTGCAATTCCGCAGCGCTGAGTCCTGTCAGGGCTGTGATCTCTGCCGGAACGTTTTCTTCCACGCGGACCAGCATGGACAGATCCCCGCGCAGTTTTGGCGGGCAGTTCGTCATGGTGAGAACTACGATGTTTCATCACCCTCTTCTTCAAAATAATTGATGCCGTTGGCCACAGTGCCCACTTTGTTGTCCCACAGATAAACAGCTTCCGGCTCCTGTTCCCGCTCATCCGCATTCAGGAGCAGATACCGGATATCGTGCACCATGCGCTCCAAAATATGATGCTCTACCATGGCATCCCGCACCCGGCGGCGCACTACGGCCGGCAGGTCGTCCGGAGCCTGTGCCGCCACTTCAAAGGCGATGGGAATGGTCACCTCGGCCTTGTACAGGTCGGCAATATCGTACACAAAGGAGCACTCGTGCCCCACATGAACAAAGCCAAGACCCGGGGCGCAGCCCAATGCCACGATCACCGCGTGCGCCAGACCGTACAAACAGGCGTGCCCGGCAGAAAGCGCCTGATTGACGGCATCTCCCGATGCAAAATCCTCCGGGCGGTACAGTCGGCCGCTCCACGGAACACCGGTATCCTTGGAAGCTTTGCGGTATACCTGCCGCACACGGCTGCCCTCGCGTCCCCGCAGCTGCTGCATCGTCAGCCGGGAGATATCTTCGTCCGGGAAACGGAGCTGATACATCCTGCGTACCACATCCAGGTGCTTGCGGGTGTTGCTGACAAGCTCTGCCTGCCGCAGCAACAGCTGCGAGTGGGTGGTCAGGGGACGGCCATGGGCGTAATACCGCACACCGTGCTCACCTACCCAGACAGCACCCACGCCCGTGTCACCCATAAGTTCCATGGCACGGTGGGTCACCCGTGTACCCGGTCCCAGCAGCAGCACCGAGATGCCAGCCGCCGGGATCTGAACGATTCCTTTTTCGTCTGTAACGGTGATTGCGCCGTCCTGTCGGCCAAGGGTGCAGTGTTCCAGATACAGAAAGGTCATCCGGTCTTTCACCTGCGGCAGCGCCTGCAGGTCCGGCCGGATCATGCCCGGCATCTCGTCCATCTCAGTTTTCTCCGCGCATAACGGTCATCAGTCCAAGGCCATAGGCCTTGCCGCGCCCCATGCCCTGACACAGCAGTGCCCGGAACTGCTCTGCATCGGTCACCTGCAAAATGCCCTCATAGGTCACTGCCAACAGGGTCACCGGCCGGGTGCCGTGCTTGGCAAAGTGCTGCCACTGCACCCGGGTCACGGTAAATTCCTCCTCCCGCAGGGCAAAGCCGTGCTTTGCGGCGCGCTCCAACAGCCACTGCTTCTGGTACTGTGTCGTGCAATGTGCGGCTACAGTTCCCCGCGCTGCGGGGTTTTGGGGGTCTTTGCAGCTTTTGGTGGGGTTTGCGGTCAGCCGAAACTGCCAGCAGCTGCCCGGCTCCACCCGCTGCAAAAGCGGGTCGTAGCTGCGGGTCTCCGCAGCCGCTCCGGTGCCAAACTGCTCCACCACGCCGGACAGCTCTGGCGCATCTTCGCTGAGCAGCAGCAGATACAACCGCTCTCCCAGACGATCCAACCGCCACAGTCTGCGGCGGCGCTCCCCTGCAAAAGCGCTTTCCACTGCGCCATGCAGTTTTTGCGGTGCCGACAGCGCAGCCATGGTGCTGCGGCGGGTGGGATCTAGTTCTACCCGTGATAAATACATTCTCTCGCCCCCTTTTTACACTTCCCGGAACGGATCGTGCTCCGTAGTCTCCGGGCTGTCCGGCACTTTCTGCCAAAGCTCCCGTACCGAGCGGTAACCGTACTGCCGATGATGCGGGTCAAAGCTCACCGGCACATCCCGCTGCGGAGCCGTGCCCGGCTCCAGCGGGTCGGCGTCCAACAAGATCCGGCTCTGCCGTCCCGGACACAGGGGCGGTTCCGCTTGCAGCACCTCCTGCAAGCTGCCCGGGCGTACTCCCAGACAGAGCGGCAGGGTAGGCGGGCAGCAGCGGCGGCCGAGATACAGCGGAAACGCCGGGTGCAGCAGCGCCTGCTGCAGCTGCTGCAAAAGGGCGGTATCTTCGCTTTCGATCCCAGCCAGAAACACGGCGTCCTGCAAATAATGGCGGTAGGTCACATAAGAGGTCTTTTCATCCTGCGTCTTTGCCGTGTGGTAGTCCACCAGCAGCTGCCCTTCCCGCTCCACGCGGACGCCGAACCGCAGCCCGGTCAATCGGAGCAGTGCTTCGCGCTCGTCCCGCCGCAGCCCAAGAGCTGCCGCCAAAAGGCCGACCACGCCGCTCTTGGTGGGTTCACGGCCCGTCTTGCGGGTCTCAAATTTGGAGTCCGCGCCCCACGCCTGTAAAGGCGCTGCCAGCCGAAGCAACAGCGTTGCCATTACCCCACCTCATTTCCGGCAAGTGCATCCCGGACAGCCTTTTCCAGTGCGTCCAGCATAGCCTTTGCCGTCTGCGCCGGAGCCAGTTCCTCCAGCCCGCTGCCCACGGTAAAGCTTTGCGCCGGAGCCTCGGCAAAGCTGCTGTACATCTGCTGCGCATACTGTGCCAGTGCCGCCTTGGAAGGCGCGGCATACCCCTGCGCACTGCGGGGCACGGCACGCTCGAATGCGCCGCACAGGTTCACCGGCTGATCCTCCCGCAGGGTCACATATACCGCATCCGGCAGAGTGCGGTTTGCAAAGGTGTTCTGCTTGCCGGTGGGCATGGAGAACAAAAACGCCTCACCAAAGGCCCGCACCGTTTCCGCGGTCTGCGCTGCACCCAGCTGCCCGGCCAGCTCCATCACGTTCACTGTGGCATAGCGGTACAGGGTGGAGGAGTTGTACTCCACCGTGCCCAGATGGCCTGCACCGGCGTTGTCCTCTGCTTGACAGTCATCCACGGCGGTAAAGTAATCGTACTCGTTCTGCACAGCATGAGTGGAGATGCTGTGCGCCACCTGCGCAGCGGCGTCATAGTTCAGAGAAGGGTCATCTGCCACCATGCGGCCAAACAGCGCCATGTCCATCGAGGGCGCTGCTTTCAGGGCATCCCGATACTGCTTTTTATCCGCAGAGCCCTCCACAGCCAGCTCTGCCAACGCCTTTGCCTGCGCAGTGCTCATGAAGAACAGCGCCTTGGTGACCGTATCATCCTTCTTGCTCTTTTCATCGAACTTGATGCCCGCATTCTCCAGCGCTTTCTTTGCCAGCTTGTCCGCATCCGCATCCGGAGCCAGTGGAAGGATCTGCTCCTTCACCAGATCGGCAACCTTTTTGGTGCGCTTGCCCACGTCCAGCTGAGCATTCTCCGCAAAGGCTGCGCGCATGGCATGCTTCCATGCCTGCGAGGATACCCGGGCGCGGAGCACACCGCCGTACACTGCCGTTTTTGGGCTGCCGGTATCATCCCGGTTGATGCAGCTGGGCGGGACGGTCTGCAAAATGTGGAAATCAACATACAGGCGCTTATTCATGATCAATTCTCCTTTTCTTTCTCATCCGGTGCAGGCTTCGGGTCGCGGTACAGGTCCTGTCCCCACCGCAGACGGACATTGGCGGGGGTCTGCGCATACCGCGGGTCGGTGCATTGCAATTCATACAGGTCTGCCGCAAGCTGCGGATAGTCCAGCGGAATGCCGCCATCCTTTGCCGCACTCAACAGCTGGATCATGCCCCGCAGATGGTGGCTGATCTCGGTGATTTCTTCTGCGGTGGCCAGCGCGTTGAACCGCCGGAGCACGCTAGCCTCGGTCCAGTCCTGTCCGGCACTGTTCCGCTCTGCCAGCTGCCGCACCGCACGCCCCAGCGTGTTGCCGGGGCAGTTCATAAGGCGGTCGTTCCCCTGCTGATGCATAGCATACAGGGTCAGGGCGAGGTAGACCGCCCACTCTGCCGCCGAGGGAGCACTGCGGCCCTGAAAGCTTTCCGGCATTTCCAGCAAAAAGCTTCCCCACAGTTCCGGCAGATCGCCGGGTGCGTGGCCGATGCCCCGACGCAGCTTTGCCAGTTCTGCCCGCCGCTGGTTGTCCGGCAGAGCCTGAAGCCTGTGCAGCTGCTGCGCCGCATACAGTTTGACGTCCTGTGTTTTCATACAATTCCCCCTTTATGGTTCTGTTTTGGGATAGATCTCCCAAAGCCTTGTGCGGAAACGATTATAGGCCTTTGGCGAGGTATACAGGATGGTGCACTCGGTCTTTTTATCCTTATCCACCACAATGCGGTGTCCCTTCAGGGCGGCATTTCCGGCCTCCATCACCATCTGTTTTCCCAGCTTTTCCGCGATGTTTCGCGCCTGCGCCTGCCAGCGCAGCGCTGCCTCATCCGGGTCGTCCTGCTCCGGGTCGATCGCCTGCAGCCACTGCCGGAAAGGCTGATCCACTGCAAAGTAGAATTGTGCACGGGCGTCCTCCGTTACCTTTTGCTTATCCTTGAACCCTTTCACTTTATTGTAGTCCAATCCCCCGGCAAGCTTCAGTTCCACGCACAGTGTGCCAATGTTTTTGGCAGTTTCTTCACAGCGCTGTACTTCCCGGTTTATCCGCACCGTCCATTTTCGGCCAAGATCATTTAGCGTAGCAAGTTGCATTTCCAACTGGTCAGTATACACATCCTTAACAGATGCTCCCTGATCGTCATATCGTATTCCGACCACACTAATCACGATCTGTTCTTTTTTGCTCAGAATTCGCAGACTTTGCAGCTTTTGATTCCATATCAGAACACCCGGTTTACGGCCCTCCGGGTCTAGCATGGCGGGAAGTTCTCGCCACAGCTGCTTTCCCATCTCATGCTGTTGCGGTTCATAGGTCACCTTTTCATTTTCCTTCGATGTTCTGCGCCAAAGAGTCATTTGCTCGCCAAACGCATTTTCGCTGTCCCAATAGTCTCCGCCCAACACCTCATACCCGACTACACCGGGCATTTCTTCTGAGCGTATCAGCAAAATGCGTCTGGATTGCAGGGTCAAAAGTTCTGCCTGATTTTTCGGCATCACAATCTCAACGCTCTGTTCCGTTCTGGCGTGCTCCCGCTCCCAGCAAGGCAGTTGCTTTTCCCGTAGAGCATCCTGCTCTGTCGAAAACGCCATATTCCGCAGCAGCGTTTCGTACAGATTTTTCCCCTTAACAGCCACAAACCCAATCTGCCCCAGCCAACCAACACCATGCCTTGGCTTATTGCCAGCCTTCGGGCGGCCGCCGCGTTCATCGTATCCATTTTGATAAATCAGCCATCGAGCTGCCTGTGCATAGGTGAGTACCGCACATTCTGCTTTTGAAATGTTCTGAAATAGCGGCGTTTTATTACCGCTTTCCGCTCGTTCCCCGTTCAACTTTTTTCCGTCAAACGCAATGCCATTGCTAAGGGTCGGCACCTGCCAGAAGGGGTGTGTCGGGTGGAACAGCCAGAAGCGGTCCTTCCACTGCTCCAGGTAGTCCCGGACAGGCTCTGCCGGGAAATGCCCAAGCTGCCACAGCTCGCTCCAGCGCTCCAGTGCATCATCGCTCTGTGCCAGCGGTTGGGGTTTTCCCTTTGCATCCACCCGGGAGAACACGGTGAACAGCACCGCCAGCAGCAGCCGCAGCACGGCGGCATCCTGCGTGGGCATTTCGCCTGCCAGATCCACATAATCCTGCGCATGGAGCAGTGCGTCCGTCAAAGAAACTTCCTGCACCGTATTGTCTGGCCGACGAACCCGGACCCACGGCTCCGTCAACAGGTTAAATTCGATTTCCTTCATCCGTTTCCTCCTTTTGGTAGGTCAGGCCGTTTTCACGGTCATAACAAAGCTCCATGCCCGCAAGATGGGCGGTCAGGTTTTCGTCCAGTAGCAACACCAGCTCTCCGTGCAGCAGCGGAGACAGCTGCCACGCCGCAAGGCGGCTGCGGTTATCCGCTTCCAACTCCCGGATGACCCTATCCACCTTCCACGCTTTGCCGAACACCGCCGGGAGCCGCAGCTTCTGCCGGGCAATCTTCAGTGCCGTTTCCGGCGGGGGCGGGCTGTCAGCAGCTACGGCGCTGCCACCCTCCTGCCACGGCAGAAAGTGGATGCTGCCGTCTGCCCGACACTGCATTACAAGCACCTCTACCGAGGGGTCGCCGTCCCGCACTGCTGCCCGCGCCGCCGGGTCGGAGCGGGCACCCTCGTTCTGCATCCAGTCGTCCAGCGTATTCAACTGCGCCAGCCGGTGCGTTTCCGGCTGCGGCACAAGGTACGCCTCGGCGCGCGCTTTCTTTTTCTCCTGCGTCTGCTCATATACGCAGCGCATTTCCTCCCCCTGCGCTCCACCGGGAGCTTCCCGCTCCCAGCCGTAGACCTGCTGCACCAGCGGAGAGATTTCCTCCGGCAGCCGGATGCTCCGGGGCAGAAACTTCCGGGTGCGCCAGAGCAACCACTGTCCATATACCGCCTCGCTGCCCGCATCAAAGGCATTTTCCCCGGTGTCCAGCACCGCGCAGCAGGCCTGCTGCAATGGGGCGGGGCGGCTGCGGCGGTGACGGTGCAACCGTCCGATGCGCTGCAACAGCAGATCCATGGGGCAAAGCTCTGTAACAAGAACATCCAGATCAATGTCCAGCGACTGCTCCATTACCTGCGTGCCCACCACGATCAGGTCGTTCCGGCGCTCCGGTGCAGAGCCCTTGCCAATGCGTGCCATCAGCTGGTTTTCCCGCGCTGCGCGGTCCGGCATCAGGAACTGCGCATGGAACAGCTGCACCTCTTTGTCCGGCAGGCTTTCCCGCAGCAGCTGCGCGATCTTCTGCGCTTTTTTGACTGTGTTGACGATCACTCCCGCGCAGCCGCCCTCTGCCAGCTTCCGGCGCAGCAGCGCGGGCAGCTCCGGCTCTGTGAGCGTGGTCAGCTGCACCGTTTTACCGGGTGCGTCTGGTGGGATGGCCGTCTGCTTTACCTCTGCGCCGTCCGTCCATGTCAACAGCGGATAACCGCAGCTGGTCTTCCATGGGGCGTCCGGGACAGCCTTTTTCTGCTGGTAAGCCTCGACCAGTTCCGCGCGCCGCCGGGCAGGCAGGGTGGCTGACAGCAGGATGACCGGCACCTTGTACCAGCCCAGCCATTCCAGTGCCCGGTCCAGGTAGCAGTTCATGTAGGTATCGTAGGCGTGGCACTCGTCAATAATTACCACCTTGCCTGCAAGCCCCAGATGCCGCAGCATAACGTGCTTCTGGGCAAGTGCCGCCAGCAGCAACTGATCCACTGTGCCAATCACAAAGTTTGCCAGCAGTGCCTGCTTGTTTCCCCGAAACCACTGGTGTACCTGCACCTGAAGCGCTTCCTGCGCGTCCTCCTCCAACTGCACCCCGCGCCCCTGCAGCCGCAGATAGCACTCGTTCAGTTCTGCCATGCCGTGTGCCAGCTTTATAGCCTGCGGCAGCGTCTCCTCAGACTGTGTGTCTGCCCAGCCAAGCAGCCGGGGAAAGATGCCGTTTGCCGTGGCCTGTGTGGGCAGCCCGAAAAAGACACCACCCAGCCCGAACCGGCTGGCCATGACCTCCGCAGCGGCCAGCGCTGCCTCGGTTTTACCCACGCCCATCTGTGCTTCCAAAATCAGGATGCCCGGTTCCGCTGCGGTATCCACAGCCTCCAGAACAGCCCTCTGCACCGCATTGGGCGCAAAGCCGAACCGCACCGCAAACTCCTGCGGGTCTGCGATGCCCGGCTGTGCCTCCCACGGGAAGGGCAGCGCCAGTTTTTCCCAAGCCCTGTCCACCCGCGCCGGGTAATCCTCCATGCTGCCCAACTTCTCTACCGGGATCAGGGGAAAGTATTCCGTATTGCTGGCGATCCAGTCTGCCATGATCAGAAGCCCGGTCAGAAGCACTTCCTCCTGCGGATTCAGATCATCCAACTCCGCTGTGTCGTCAAAGCCACAGTCCTGCAAAACAGTCATGAGCAGTTCTGTCCAGAAGTCCTCCCAGACCTTTTTCTGTCCCTTGGGGTAGTAGTTGCTCTCCCAACCCTCTAACTGATCATCGACCGCCGCGCAGCTCTGTGGCTTGCCGTGGTGCGCCCCCACAATGGAGGCGATCCCGCCGGGGCAGTCATCCCACAGCAGGACTGCCTCGCCCGCCCGGGCATGCGGCGACTCCCGGCGGTTCTGTTCAGGACAGTCCAGCGGCGTCAACGTTTCCAGCCGCTGCCGCGCCTCCGGCAGGGTGCGCAGGATATTTGCCTGAAAGGCTACCGTAGCCTTGCCTATATCATGGATTCCACCCAAAAACCGGGCATGCGCGAGCAACGCTTCCTCGCACTCAAAGCCCATGGCCCGTTTTACGCTTTCGGGGAGCCACTGCCGGACTAGCCGCTCCATGATGCCCGCCGTATCCCACAGATGCATCCAGAGCGGCAGCCACAGGCTGGTATTTTCTGGGTCCGTTTTACCGGCCAAAAACCTTGTTTTATTCAACGTCCTTCGCATTTTTGCTCCTTTTCCGGTGTGTGCCTTCCATGTACCGAGCATAACAGATAATGTGTACTATAATCCGTACTTTTTGTATTTTATCTCCGCAAATGAAAAAAGCGGCACACCGGGTCGTGCCTCATCACAACGAAAGTGTCCTCGCAAGGTAAAGAAACATGCTATTTATAGCCCGGTTCCGTTTTCTGTTTCAAAGATACGCTTCTGCCCTTCTGCTGTCAATGACTCTGCGCCAATTCATCAAAGCTACAAAAAAACGATTTCTTTTTTGTATAAAAAACCGCCCCGGCTTCCATTGCGGAAACCGGGGCGGTTCGTTTGTTTTATTGGTGCTTTTTCAAGCGCTCACGCAATCACTTGCGGGGATTCTTGATCGCAGCCTGAGCGGCGGCCAGACGTGCGATGGGCACACGGAAGGGAGAGCAGCTGACGTAGTCCAGGCCGACGTTGTGGCAGAACTCCACGCTCGTGGGGTCGCCGCCGTGCTCGCCGCAGATACCCAGACCCAGATCGGGACGGGTCTCGCGGCCGTCGTGGGCAGCCATCTTGACCAGCTTGCCAACGCCGATCTGGTCCAGATGCTGGAACGGATCGCTCTCGTAGATCTTGTTCTCGTAGTATGCGCCCAGGAACTTGGCGGCATCATCACGGCTGAAGCCGAAGGTCATCTGGGTCAGGTCGTTGGTGCCGAAGCTGAAGAACTCGGCTTCCTTGGCGATCTCGCCGGCAGTCAGGGCTGCACGGGGGATCTCGATCATGGTACCGACCTGATACTTCATCTCAACGCCTGCAGCAGCGATCAGCTCGTCTGCGACCTTGACCACAACGTCCTTGACGAACTTCAGCTCCTTGACCTCGCCGACCAGCGGGATCATGATGTGCGGGGTGATCATATGGCCGGTCTCAGCAGAGACGTTCAGAGCAGCCTTGATCACAGCGCGGGTCTGCATCGCAGCGATCTCAGGGTAGGTAACAGCCAGACGGCAGCCACGGTGACCCATCATGGGGTTGAACTCGTGCAGAGAAGTAACCACGTTCTTCAGATCATCGAAGGTCATGCCCATATCGGCAGCCAGCTCCTTGATGTCCTCGTCCTTGGTGGGCAGGAACTCGTGCAGAGGCGGATCCAGATAACGAATGGTCATCGGGCGCTCACCCATGATGCGGTACATGGCCTCGAAGTCACCCTGCTGGAACGGCTCGACCTTGGCCAGAGCAGCTTCGCGCTCTTCCACGGTACGTGCGCAGATCATCTCACGCACAGCCTTGATGCGATCCTCTGCGAAGAACATGTGCTCGGTACGGCACAGGCCGATGCCCTCAGCACCCAAATCCACTGCCTGCTGTGCGTCGCGCGGGTTATCAGCGTTGGTCATGACCAGCAGCTGACGAGCAGCGTCTGCCCAGCCCATGAAGCGGTTGAAGTTCTTATTGCCGGTAGCGGCCACGGTAGCGACCTGCTCGCCGTAGATGTTGCCGGTAGAGCCGTCGATGGAGATCCAGTCGCCCTCGACGAACTTGTGGCCATTGATCTCGAAGGTCTTTGCTTCCTCGTCGATCTTGACCTCGTTGTCATTGCCGCAGCCGGAGACACAGCAGGTGCCCATACCACGGGCAACAACAGCTGCGTGGCTGGTCATGCCGCCGCGGACGGTCAGGATGCCCTGAGAAACCTGCATGCCCACGATATCCTCGGGGCTGGTCTCCAGACGGACCAGAACGACCTTCTTCATCTTGCCGGACTTGACCATCTCCTCTGCCTCTTCAGCAGTAAAGACGATCTGGCCGCAGGCAGAACCGGGAGAAGCTGCCAGACCCTTGCCGACGACCTCGGCGGCCTTCAGGGCAGCGGCATCGAACTGGGGATGCAGCAGGGTATCCAGCTGCTTGGGCTCCACGCGCAGGACAGCTTCCTGCTCGGTAATCATGCCCTCGTCCACCAGATCACATGCGATCTGCAGAGCAGCCTGAGCGGTACGCTTGCCGTTACGGGTCTGCAGCATGTACAGATGGCCGTCCTCGATGGTGAACTCCATATCCTGCATATCGCGGAAGTAGTTCTCCAGACGGGTCGCGATCTCAACGAACTGATCGTACACCTCAGGCATCTGATCCTTCAGATGGCTGATGGGAGAAGGAGTGCGCACGCCGGCCACAACGTCCTCGCCCTGTGCATTGATCAGGTACTCGCCCATCAGCTTCTTAGCGCCGGTGGCGGGGTCACGGGTGAATGCAACGCCGGTGCCGGAGCGGTCGCCAGAGTTGCCGAATGCCATCTGCTGAACGTTGACAGCGGTGCCCCACTCGTAGGGGATCTCGTTCATCTTACGATAGACATTTGCGCGGGGGTTGTCCCAGCTGCGGAAGACGGCCTTGACAGCCTCGATCAGCTGATCACGGGGATCCTGCGGGAAGGGACGGCCTTCGTTCTCCTCGTAGATCTTCTTGAAGGTGCCGACCAGTTCCTTCAGGTCATCAGCAGTCAGGTCCACGTCGTTCTTGACGCCCTTGGCTTCCTTCATCTTGTCGATCTCGACCTCGAACAGGCTCTTCGGGACCATCATAACGACGTCCGCGAACATCTGCACAAAGCGGCGGTAGCAGTCGTATGCAAAACGGGCGTTGCCGGTCTTCTTTGCCAGACCTTCAACAGCCTCGTCGTTCAGGCCCAGGTTCAGGATGGTGTCCATCATGCCGGGCATGGACTGACGTGCGCCGGAACGGACGGAGACCAGCAGGGGGTTCTGGTTATCGCCGAACTTCTTGCCGGTGATCTCTTCCAGACCCTTGAGGTGCTCAAAGATATCAGCAGTGATCTCGTCATTGATCTGACGGCCGTCTGCATAATACTGGGTGCAGGCGTCGGTGGTGATGGTGAAACCCTGCGGCACCGGCATACCGGCTGCGGTCATTTCTGCCAGACCAGCACCCTTGCCGCCCAGAGTATTCTTCATGGTGACTTTGTCGCCGCCGAAAGCATCATTGCCTTCGCTGAAGTAGTACAGATACTTTTTGCTCATGCGTTGTTTACCTCCCATTCGTGACTGCAGCACAGCCGCACCGCAGTCTCATCGTTTGCCTTGTCTTAAAAACTCGACCGATGAACATTGTTTGTGAATGCTAAACTATTATACCAGAAAATCCATTCCTTTCCACCATGCAAAATCCCGAATTTGTCTGTTATTTTTTATGCAAATCCCTTGAAATTTGCCAAGTTTTAAGGTAGTATAGAATGGGAGAAAGTTCGAGAGGTTTTTCGTTTTCTGATGCGGATTATCCGTCTGTTGGATACAACTTTCTATCCCTGTAATTTCAGCTTTTTCTTTTTTGTCGGCGCAAAGCTTCTGTTGTATCCATCTTTGGATATGGATGCATCATTTTTCCGGGTCGGGCCTTATCATCCACCCGCCGGGAGCCGCCGTGCCGGAAGGGAGATCTATCGTATGGAAAATTCTGTTTCTTCTGCTGCGCTGAATGCAGCGCGTGAGCAGCTGGATGCCGCCGAAGCCGCCCGCGAGGTCATTCTGCTGCAGCACATCGCAAACGGCGTGATCATCGACAGCCGCACCGTGCAGATCGCACCGGACGTGGTCATCGCCCCGGGTGCCGTCATTCTGGCCGGTACCATCCTGCGCGGCAGAACGGTCATCGGTGCGGGCTGCATCATCGGTCCCAACACCCTCATTGAGGACAGCATCGTAGACGAGGGCAGCACCGTCAACGCCAGTCAGGTATACAGCAGCCACATCGGCCCTCACAACAACATCGGCCCCTTCACCCATGTGCGGGTGAACACCGTCACCGACTACGGCGTGCATCTGGGTGCATACGTGGAGACCAAGAACTCCAACTTTGCCCGGGGCAACACGGTGAGCCACCTGACCTATATCGGCGACAGCGATGTGGGCAAGTACTGCAACTTCGGCTGCGGCACCGTCACCTGCAACTACGACGGCAAGGATAAGTTCCGCACCCAGATCGGCGATTACTGCTTCATCGGCTGCAACACGAACCTTGTGGCCCCCGTGAAGGTGGGCAATGGTGCCTATACCGCCGCCGGCAGCACCATCACCAAGGACGTGCCCGCACAGGCACTGGGCATCGCCCGGGAGCGCCAGACCAATCTGGAGGGCTGGGCAGAGCCCAAGATGGAAGCCTACATTGCCAAAAAAAAGAAGCTGGAAGACGAGCAGAGCAAGTAAGCTGTCCGTTTTTCGCGTACAGACCGCTGCACAGGATGGCCCTGCGCGGCGGTTTTTGTTTGCAGGTGCATCTTTTTCGCTTATAATGTATATCTTTTTACACGCGCGTATGTTATACTTAGGACTTGCATCGGACAATTTATCACAAAAAGGAAAATATAACACTCATGAATACAAATGACATCTGGCTGATTGCCGGTCTTGGCAACCCGGAAACAAAATACGACGGCACCCGCCACAATGCGGGCTATGCCGCGCTGGACTATCTGGCCGACAAGTGGGGCATTTCTGTCAGCAAAACCAAATTTGAAGGCCTGTGGGGTCAGGGCGAAGTGGACGGCCACAAGGTGGTGCTGCTCAAGCCCCTGACCTACATGAACCTTTCGGGCGACTCCATCGCCCCCACGGCGGGCTTTTTCAAGATTCCTGCCGACCACGTCATCGTTCTGTGCGACGATATCACCCAGAACCCCGGCAAGCTGCGCATCCGGCCCTCCGGCTCCGCAGGCGGACATAACGGCCTGAAGAGCATCATCGCCCGCTTGGGCGGGGAGAACTTCCCCCGCATCCGCATCGGCGTGGGTGCCAAGCCCCACCCGGACTACGACCTTGCCGCGTGGGTGCTGGGCAAGTTCCCGGCAGAGGATGCCAAGGCTCTGAGCGGCCGCTACCCTGATCTGGAAGCCGCCGCAAAGCTCATCATGGACGGCAAGCTGAGTCTGGCACAGAGCAAATATAACGGGTAAGAGCCCCATTTAAAACGCCCTCCGCTTGCGCTCTGGGCATTTTCAGCGGAATTTTATTTTTATTGTTTGTGTTTGTCGCGGCCTGCGGGCCGCTCCAAACACATTTTCACCGAGTGGGGCAGCACTGGCGAACTGCATTTATGTTCTTTGATGCATTTTGAGGTCACGCCCCCTCTCGTGAGAAAGCAGCAGAGAAAAGCCCGCAGGCTTTTCTCTGCTGCAAATAAAAAATAATCATCGCCATTGCCAAAGCGCAACAGCGACGACCGCCGCCAGTGGCGGAAACAGGGAGGAGTTGTTGGGGCAGCGGCCAGCAAGATGCGAGCGCCGCTCAAGGCGTGAAGCAGATGCTGGGTGCCGCAACCCGTCTGCGGCGGCAATTTCAAATCGTCATTCCAGTAGGAAAGGAGGTTTTTCCATGTACGAAGCCTTACTCAAGGCCACACCGGAATATCAAAAGATCGCGGCCAGCTTTGCGCAGCCCGGTCCTGCCGCGCTGTTCGGTCTGCCGCCCGCAGGCCGTGCCCTGCTGTACGCCGCGCTGCAAAAAGACCTTGGCCGGGTGCTGTGCATCGTGACCCCCGGCGAGGCCGAGGCCACCCACTTTGCGGACGACCTCAAGGCACTGGGGCTTGCCGCTGCGGTGTTCCCGCCCCGGGACTTTATGCTGCGCCCAGTGGAGGGCGCGGGCCGCGAGTACGAGTACCGCCGCCTTTCGGTGCTGGGCTCCCTTGCAGGCGGGCGGCTGAACGCGGTCTGCGTGCCCGCCGAAGCGCTTTTGCAATATACCGTGCCCCGGGATGAATTTTTAAAGAACACTCTTACCCTCAAACCCGGCATGGTGTACAACCGCGAGGGTCTTGTGGCCCGGCTGTTCGCCGCCGGGTATGTGCGGCGCAGTCAGGTAGACGGCCCGGGACAGTTCAGTGTGCGCGGCGATATTGTGGATATCTATGCGCCGGATATGCGCCAGCCTGCCCGCGTGGAGTACTGGGACGACGAGATCGATTCCATTTCTTCCTTCGACCTGCTCACCCAGCGGCGGGACAGCGCACTGGAAAAGATCTATCTTTCCCCTGCCCGCGAGGTGCTGTTCGGCGATACCGCCGAGACTGCCGAGGCCTTGCGTGCCGCCATCAAAAAGGCACGCGGCCGGCACCGCACCGCACTGGAAAAGGCCACGGAAGCCGACCTTGCTCAGCTGGACTCCGGCCTGATGCCGGAAGCCATGGATAAATACTACGGCCTGCGCTATCCGAGCCCGGCCACCCTGCTGGATCATCTGGACACACCGCTGTTCATTCTGGACGAGGTGGGCGGCATCCGGGATGCCCAGAAAGCCACCGAGTTCCGTCGCAGCGAAGAGCTGACCGGCCTGTTGGAAGAGGGTGTGCTCTGCCCCGGGCTGGATGTACTCTACCAGACCATGGACGACCTTGCCGCTGCCGCCCAGAAGCAGAGCACCCTGCTGTGCGAGAACTTCCTGCGCGGCATGAACGAATTTAAGCTGAAAGACCTCATCAACGCCGAGGCCTTTGCCGCCCCCAACTGGAACGGCGACCTTGCATCCCTGCGGGAGGATCTGGACCCCCTCATTGCGCAGGGCTATGCCGTCACCCTGTTTTCCGGAACGCCCAAGGGTGCCGCCGCCCTCACCCGCGACCTTGCCGACAAGGGCTACTCCGTGAGCATGAGCCGGGATGTGCGGCCCACAAAAGGCATCGTACAGGTGCTGCCGGGCCATCTGACCGCCGGGTGCACCTTTCCCTTTGCCCATGCGGCAGTGCTGTCCAGCCGCAGGCACGGTCTGGAGGAAGAGACCTCCGCCGAGACCAAAAAGCGCAAAAAGAACAAGAACGCCCTTTCCAGCCTTTCGGACATCAAGCCCGGGGACTATGTGGTGCACCAGAGCCACGGCATTGGCATGTATGCGGGCATCCAGCGGCTGGAAGTGCAGGGTGCCACGAAAGATTACCTCAAGGTACAGTATTCCGGCTCGGATGTGCTGTATGTTCCGGTGACCCAGCTGGACCTGCTGAGCCGCTACACCGCCCCCGGCGACGAGGAAAAGGTAAAGCTGGCAAAGCTGGGCGGTGCCGAGTGGCAGCGCACCCGCGCCAAGGTAAAAAAAGCCACCGAGGAAATGGCGCAGGAACTGATCGAGCTCTACGCCCGCCGCCGTCAGGCCACGGGCTACGCCTTCCCGCCGGACGGCGACTGGCAGCGGGACTTTGAGACCCGCTTTGACTACGACGAGACCGACGACCAGCTGAACGCCACCGCCGAGATCAAGCAGGACATGGAAAAGGGCTGGCCCATGGACCGCCTGCTGTGCGGCGACGTGGGCGTGGGCAAAACCGAAGTGGCCCTGCGCGCCGCCTTCAAGTGCGTGATGGGCGGCAAGCAGTGCGCCATCCTTGCCCCCACCACCCTGCTGGCGTGGCAGCACTACAACACCATTCTTTCCCGCATGGAAGCTTTTCCCGTAAAGGTGGAGATGATGTCCCGCTTCCGCACCGCAAAACAGCAGAAGGAGACCCTCCGGGGCCTGCAGTCGGGCAGTGTGGACATCGTGGTGGGCACCCACCGGCTGCTGTCCAAGGACGTGAAGTTCCATGACCTCGGCCTTGTCATCATCGACGAAGAGCAGCGCTTCGGTGTGAAGCACAAGGAAAAGCTCAAGGAGAACTTCATCGGGGTGGACATGCTCACCCTTTCGGCCACTCCCATTCCCCGCACGCTGAACATGGCCATGAGCGGAATCCGGGACCTTTCCACCATCGAGCAGCCGCCCATCGAGCGGCAGCCCGTGGAGACCTTTGTGCTGGAATACAACGACGTGATCCTTGCCGAAGCCATGAAGAAGGAGCTTGCCCGGGGCGGGCAGGTGTACTACCTGCACAACCGGGTGGACAACATCGAAGCCTGCGCCGCCCATGTGAGCAAGCTGGTGCCCGGCGCACGCATCGGCATTGCCCACGGCAAGATGACCGAGGAAGAGCTGAACCCCGTGTGGCAGCATCTGCTGAACGGCGAGATCGATATTCTGGTGTGCACCACTCTCATCGAGACCGGCATCGACGTGCGCAACTGCAACACCCTCATCATCGAGGATGCCGACCGCATGGGCCTTGCCCAGCTGTACCAGATCAGAGGCCGGGTGGGCCGCTCCGGCCGCAAGGCCTATGCCTACTTCACCTTCCGGCGGGACAAGACCCTGACCGATATCGCCCAGAAGCGGCTCTCCGCTATCCGGGAGTTCACGGCCTTCGGCTCCGGCTTCCGCATCGCCATGCGGGATCTGCAAATTCGCGGTGCAGGCAGTCTTCTGGGCCACAGCCAGCACGGCCACATGGAGGCCGTGGGCTACGACCTCTACGTGAAGATGCTGGGGCAGGCCATCGCCCGGGCCAAGGGCGAACCTGTCCGGCGGGACAAGAGCGAATGCCTTGTGGACCTGCGGGTGGATGCCTTCATCCCGGAGAAATATATCGCAGACGGCCCGGGCCGCATTGAAGCTTATAAGCGCATTGCCGCCATCCAGACGGCAGAGGATGCCGCCGATGTGCTGGACGAGCTCATCGACCGCTACGGCGACCCGCCGCCCTCGGTGAGCGATCTGGTGAACGTGTCGCTGGTACGCGTGCAGGCCAGCACTGTGGGCGTGACCGAAGTGACCCAGAAAAAGGACACCCTCACCCTGCAGCTGGAAAGTCTGGAGCTGCCCATGATCCGGGGCCTGCTGGTGGCCTTCAATGGCCGCGTCACCGCCGGTGCAGGCAACCGGCCCTATCTCTCGGTCACGCTTCAGCCCGACGAAAAGCCGCTGGAGCTGCTGCAAAGCATCCTCAAGGCGATGGCAGAGATCCTTGCCTCCGCCGAGCAAAAATAAACATCATAGGAGCATTACCATGAAAAAGAAACTTCTCGCGCTGATCTGCGCACTTGCACTGGTGTTCAGCCTTGTGGGCTGCACCATTTCCGCCCCGGACACCGTGGGCAGCATCGGTGATTTTGAGATCACCTCCGGCATGTATCTGCTGGCACAGTACGGTGCTTACCAGCAGGCCGCCCAGCTTGCCGGCACCGATCAGGACACCACCGACGTAAAAGCCTTCCTGAAAGAGACCATCACCACCGACTCTGACAGCGGCGAGACCGCAGTTGTGAGCGACTATGTGGCCCAGAAAACGCAGGAAACGTTGGAAACGCTGGCCGCTGTGGATGCCCGCTTCAAGGCGCTGGGCGGTGAGCTGACTGCAGAGCAGCTTTCCACTGCCGACCGTTATGCCCAGCAGATGATGGACCAGTACGGCGACACCTACACCGCCAACGGCATTGGTCTGGAGACCGTCAAGGCATATGAACGTCTGCAGGTGGAGCACACCGCCCTGCTGGATATGGTCTACGGCCCGGACGGCGAGACCCCAGTGGAGGACGACGAGCTGACCAGCCATCTGGACGACAGCATGTATGAGATCTGCTACATCAGCATCCCGCTGTACAATACCAGCACCTACGCCTTTGCGGACGATGACCAGAAGGCCGAGATGCTCAAGCTGGCACAGGCCGCTGCCGACAGCGTCAACGCTGCAGGCGGCGAGACGGTCTCGGATCAGGTAAGTGCCCTGCATGAGGCCGCACAGAATGCCCTGCCGGACATCTACGCTGTGCTGGATGGCAAAACTTCCGACGACAGCGCCAGCGTCCAGACCGAGCTGCTGACCGAGAGCGATGTTGCTTCGGCCTTTACGCAGGATGGCGCAGCCGATGCTCTGCGCAGCCTTTCCTACGGCGAAGCCGCTGCCGTGCAGATCAACAGCAACACCCTGCTCCTGATGGTGCGTGTAGACCCGCTGAGCGTTTCTTCGCTGGACGACCTGCGCAGCCAGATCCTGAGCGATATGAAGGGCGGCGAGCTGGACGACGCACTGGCCGCAGGCGGTGCAGAGCTGGCACACGATCTGGACAGCTCTGCCATGAACAAGCTGCCCGCCAAAAAGATCGTGAACAACAGCGCCAACAGCTGAGAGCTGCTGTAACATAAAACTCCCTCAGTCATCGCTGCGCGATGACTGAGGGAGTTTTTTCTTTCACCGCGTCACTTTTGCGAACTCTGCGGCAAGGGCAGCATTCACCGAGCGGACGGCATTGGCATCCGGCTTGATCTCGGCCCGGTCATAGGTGAACAGACCATTCACCTCATCTTCCACATCCGTCAGCTGGGTGTACACCAGCGCCGAGAGTCCTTTTTTGAGCTGCGGCAGCACCGTGCCCAATTGCAGCTTTTTGCAGCGGGCGGTCAGGTCTGCGCGGCTCTTGGCCGTGCCGTAGCCGTAGGTTTTGCCCGGTGCTTCGTGCCCCGGCATGGGCCATGCAATGCCGCCGTATTCACTCAGGGCCACAGTGCGCTTTCCGGGCTTTACATGCAGCGGATAGAAATAGTTGTGGATGGAGCACACATCTCCGCCGCCCTGATCATACCAACCGCTGGCCTCGTCCACAAGGCGGGTATCGTCCAGCGTGCGGATGGCCTGCACTGCCCCGGCCGCATCAAACTGACCCCAGCCTTCATTGAAGGGCACCCAGCAGCCGATGCACGGATGGCAGCGCAGGGCTTCCACGGTGGCTTGCAGCTCTTTGCGGTATGTTTCCCGGCTGGATGCTTTTCCGCGGCTCAGCAGGCCCCAGAGCGGCTCTGCGTCGGGCAGGCGGCGCACAAGGGGCTGCAGCACATTGGTCAGGTAGGTGACGAACCACAGGTTGTATCTGCTGCCGCCGTTCACCATGTCCTGCCAGACCACAAGGCCGAGCCTGTCGCAGTGGTAGTACCAGCGCTGCGGCTCGATCTTGGCGTGCTTGCGCAGCAGATTGAATCCCAGCGCTTTCACCTCGCTCAGCTCCCGCTCCACCGCCGCATCGGAAGGCGGGGTATACAGGCCCTGCGGCCAGTAGCCCTGGTCCAGCAGGCCGTTGAGCAGGATGGGCTTTCCGTTCAGGCAGAAGCGCAGCACGCCCCGCGCATCCGGCTCACAGCTCCACTTGCGCAGGGCAAAGTAGCTGTGCACGGTGTCGAACTGCTCCTCCCCTCCCTGCGTGGTGCCCACGGTCAGGTCATACAAAAACGGGGTATCCGGGCTCCACGGAAAGAAATGTTCCTCCGGGATGTTCAGCGTCACCTCGCCGTCCTGGTCCGCTTCGTCGCTGCCCCAGTCCTCGGCAATGGTCACGCCCCCGGCCCGCACCACGGCCCTCAGGTTCACTGCACCTCCGGGCATGGAAGTATGGGCTTTCACGGTCACGGTGCGGGCATCGTAGTCCGGCGTGACCGTGAGCGACTGGATATAGTTTTCCGGCACACGCTCCATCCAGACCGTCTGCCAGATGCCGCTCTGGGCCGGATAGAACATGCCGCCGGGCTTCAGGGTCTGCTTGCCCCGTGCCTGCGTGCCGCCGTCCGTGGGGTCCTGCACGGCCACCCACAGGCTGTTGCGGCCCGTATCGTTGAGCTGGGCGGTGACATCCAGTGTGAAGGGCCAGTAGCCGCCCCGATGGCCGCCCACCAGATGGCCGTTCACCTGCACCGCACAGGCATCGTCCACCGCGCCGAAGTGCAGCAGCACCCGACCCCCTTCTCCCGGAGGGGGAGCAAAGGTGCAGTGGTAGTGCAGCCACTGGCCGGGCTGCAGGGTGCGGCCCACGCCGGAGGCCTTTGTTTCCGGAGAGTAGGGCACCAGAATTCTGCCGTCCCACGCAGCGGGGTATTCTGCTGTCTGAGTAATGGCGTACTTCCACAGGCCGTTCAGGTTCTCATAGCTGTCCCGGCGCATAGCCGGGCGAGGATATTCCGGGAGTGGGTGCATGGTCTCACCGCCTTTGATTTGTTGGTTTCATTCTAGCACAGGGCGGGTGGCTTGTATAGACTGAGCAGCAACGATTTGGAACTGCCGCCGCGTTCGCTTTGGACGAGTTGTGGCACCCAGCGTCTGCTGCGGCCCTTGAGCGGGCCTTGCATCCTGCTGGCCACGGCCCCACGCGATTACGCTCTGCACCGGAAGCATTTTCCACATACAAAAAGGCTGCTGCACCAAATGGCGCAGCAGCCTTTGCTTTTGCAATGATAAAACAGAAAACCTGAAGTCAGAGCTTACTCTTCGTCCTCATCCTCGTCATCCTCTTCGTCATCATCGTCCTCTTTCGGCTTATAGAAGATGCCGCTCAGGAAGATGCTGATGAAGTACAGCAGCACCATGGGGCCGGCCACCATGCACTGAGACACGATATCCGGCGGGGTAACAACGGCCGCGATGAAGAAGATGATCACGATGGCAACGCCGCGCACCTGCTTGAGCAGCTGCGGGTTGATAATGCCCATCTTGGACAGGATGATGGTGATCAGAGGCATCTCAAACACGCAGCCAAAAATGATGAACATGGTCAAGCAGAGGTTGACATAGCTCTCGATACTGGTGGTGGTCTGGATGTACTCGGCACCCTCGATGCCAGTGCTGAGGAAACGCAGCATGAAGGGCATCATGAGCTTGTAGGCGAACAGCACGCCCACGCAGAACAGGATAAGACCCAGCAGCATGACCAGCTTGAAGAAGGTGCTCTCGCTCCGTTTCAGACCCGGCCTTGCAAATGCATAGATGTGGTAGAACGCCACCGGCACAGTGACCACCACGCCTGCCAGAATGGAGACGCGGAAATACTGCATCAGCTTTTCCTGCGGGGCAATGGAAACAAACTCGTAATAGTCGCGGCCCATGGCAGTGAGCAGATCGATCAGACGGTCGGCGTATGCCAGCGAGACCACAACACCCACCACGAACACCACCGCGCAGATGATCAGCCTGTTCCGCAGTTCTTTCAGATGGCCGGTCAGCGTCATGCTGCCGTCCTCTGCCATGACTTCGGCTTTTTTCTTTTTGCGCTTAACGTTCGTAGCCACAATTACTCCTCGTCTTCGTCCTTCTTGGAAACCTGCTTCTCGGTCTTCTCCTCGGAATCATCGGAGCCTTCCTCGTCCTCCATGCCCTTCTTGAAGCCGTTGATGGTCTTGCCGAACATCTTGCCCAGCTTCGGCAGGTTCTTGGGTCCAAAGATCAGCAGAGCGACGACCAGGATGATCAGCAGTTCGTTAGTACCAATACGCATAATAAAAATCTCCTTTTTACTTTGCCGCGCCGCGTGGCGGGCTTATTGCATGTATCAGGCAACCGCGGGCGCGGGTGCATCCAGTAAGTAATCAGTCCTTCGGCAGAACATCATTCTGACGAGGGTCTTCCTCCACCGGCTCGGCCGCAGGAGCAGCCTCGGCAGCTTCCTGTGCGGGAGCCGCTTCTGCAGCAGGCTCGGCCTTTTCCTCTGCGGGTGCAGCGGCAGGCTCAGCCTTTTCAACCGGGGCGGCGGGTTCTTCAGCCTTCTCGGCAGGTGCAGCGGTCTCCTCAGCGGGAGTGCTCTCCTCTGCCTTGGCGGCAGATGCAGCGTCCTCTTCCAGCTCTTCCACCGGCTCCTCGGTCAGCTCGGTCACTTCCTCGGCGGCTTCTGCCTTGGCAGCTTCCTCCTTGCTGGTCTTGCCGATACCGGTAAAGCTCTTGGTCACATCCTTGACGCTGTTGTCGATATCCTTCTTGATATCGGTCAGCGGGGCAACAGCTTCCTTCAAGGGAGCTTGGATCTCATTCAGCGGCTCCACAACGTTCTTCTGGATCTCCTCAGAAGCAGCGCCGGTGTACTTTTTCAGTTCACGCAGCATCTTGCCGATCTTCTTTGCGTAGACAGGCAGCTGATCCGGGCCGATGAACACGAACGCCACGATCACGATGACGACAAGTTCCCAAAAACCAATTTTCATACTAACTCGTTTCCTTTCCTGTGCGGCGGGACGTTTTCCGGGGCCGACGCACCTGCATTGCAGTGCGTGCCGCGAACCGTTCTTTGCCCTGTTCTTCGTCCGCTTCCGTGGGAGTTCGGCGCTCTTTGCGCCTGTGTTGCCCTACTTATACCGAAAAGTGGTGAACTCATTCTGAACAATATATGAACTTTTCATGAACGAGTGCATATTTAGGGTATTTTTGTAAACAAATAATATTTTGCACTTGCTTTATTACATTTTGGATAGGATACAACAGTGTCGACTTTTCAAAACGGCCTGTTCTCACAGTTCAAAAGTCATGCCAGCGCTTTGCGCAATACGTCCGGGCTGACAGAGCACATAAGGTTGTAGGCATTCAGCACATCCGTGATAGCCTGACGATTTTGCTGCGTTAATACATAGTCATAGTTCTGATATCCGCTAAATCGGAAAATTGCTTCCTGTGAACTTAATGCATCCCGCAGCAGTTCAATATCGAAATCTTCTGCTCTTGTTACAAAATCCTCCACCCATTTGAGTTTACCCGTATTGATTTTACAAACATCTCGGCCGATCACACTAAAGGCATCTTGATTATAAGTATATTTGTTATCCCCTGCTCGCACGATGACCCTATTTGCATTTAGGAGTTCATCTCCAACATAGACAAAAGAAATCATTAAAGCCAGTTCGTCCCTGTCACCATAAACACGAATGCTCGGTGCAATCATACATAGCCCTGTATTCAGCGTACTCTCAACATAAGAATCCGATATTGTGTAATTATTTTCTACTCTGTCGTGTTCGACATTCAATTTCGCCAGCGCGTCCTTGATGCCAAGAATCTGCTGTGCTTCGGCCAGCACATCAAAATTTGACACGCCCGCTTTAGAAGCATCGTCTAACTGGTTATAAGCATTGACAGCCTTTTCAACTGCACTGCGGTTCTCGCGCGTGACTGTCCCGATCTGTGCAATCAGCGTTTCCACTTCCTGCACCGAAGGCACTGCCGCAAAAGCCCCCATTGGCATTACCATCAGCATTATCAGCGCTGTTACAAGGATCGCTGAAATTTTTCTCCGCATTCTTATCTCCTCCTATTCACGATTCAACTTCTGTATACGAAATATCTGCTAGCGCTTTTGCACGCACCTTCTCGCTGGCATTCAGATACAGGTAATACGCATTCAATACATCTGTGATAGCCTGTCTATCTCCTTCCGGCATTTCGCATTCTACGAAAACCGGCTTTGCGGTGTTGTATTTTGCGAATGTCAGACCAACTTCATCCGATTCCACAATATCCACTAATGCATCCAAGTCATCTTCTGTCGCAAGGCGAAATGCAGCCTCTTCTGTTTTTTCATCGCCGTTCGGAGATATTGTCAGCTTGTCCTTCTGAACATCAGTTATAAATGTTGTGTTTCCATAGGTATATCTATAATTATCCGTATCAATTTCAACCGTATCCATATCCAGATACGTATCACCTATGTAATCAAACCCTATACATGCTATTGGGTCCACCGACGGACCAAAAACATAAACAACTGGGACAATGCAGCTTTTTCCCTGTTTTTCGTTATTTTCGCAATTGGGGCTTACCCCCATCAGAGCATCACCGCCGTCAAATTCTTCATAATAGAAATTAACTGCATTCAGCGCATCTTGAAGTTCTTTTACCTGCTGTTCTTCGTCTGCCGCAATCTGTTTTGTTTCATCTTCTTTCTCACGAAGTATCTCATAGGGCTGTTTTTCTTCCGCTGTGCTTTCGCTTACAGCCGTACTTTTTACCTCGCTAGTGGAACCAGCAGACACCCCCGCAGAATTGCCACAGGAAGTAAACAGAACAATACATACACTTAACCATGCCATCGCCGCAAGTTTGCATTTTTTCATATTTCCTCCTTTTTTGAAAAGGCAACAATCTTTTCTCTATTATATCATTTTTCAATATGCTGTAAAGGATTCCCATTTCCACAAAAAAGAAGCCTGCCATCGGGCACATTGTCCAATAGCAGGCTTCCATAATGCGGGGATCAGTGGCCGCAGCTCTCGCAGTGGTCGCAGTCCTCTTCGAGCTTACCCACGATGGGTTCCGGATCGATGCCCTGACGGCGGTAGTAGTCGGACAGAGCAGCCTTGACGGCCTGCTCGGCCAGAACAGAGCAGTGCACCTTGATGGGAGGCAGACCTTCCAGAGCTTCCACAACGGCCTTGTTGGTCAACTTGAGAGCCTCGTCGATGGTCTTGCCCTTGATGAGGTCGGTGGCCATGCTGCTGGTGGCGATGGCGGCACCGCAGCCGAAGGTGAGGAACTTGACATCCACGATCACGTTGTTCTCGATCTTCAGGTACATGCGCATGATATCGCCGCACTTGGGGTTGCCCACTTCGCCCACGCCGTTTGCATCGGGGATCTCACCCACATTGTGCGGATTTGCAAAATGCTCCATGACCTTTGCGCTATACATGCTTGCCATAATTACTGCTCTCCCTTCAGGCTGAACTGGCGGGCCGTGTTCTGGCCCTGCAGCCACATACAACTCATAGCACGGCGGCGGGGGATCACTTCCTCCAGCACGTCGCACAGATATTTTGCTTCTTCCATGGTGTTCTGCGGGCCAAAGGTGAACCGCATGGAGCCGTGGCCGATCTCCTCAGGCACGCCGATGCTCAGCAGGACGTGGCTGGGGTCCAGACTGTCGGAGTTGCAGGCAGAGCCGGTGGAGGCGCAGATGCCGTGCATATCCAGATCCAGCAGGATGGTCTCGCCTTCCAGACCCGGGAAGCTGATGTTCACATTGTTGGGCAGGCGGGGGCTGCGGCCGCCGTTCAGGCGGGCTTCCGGGATGTTCTTGAGGACGCGGTCGATGACATAATCGCGCAGCTCGCTCTCGTGGGCCATGCGCTCATCCAGATGTGCCGTGGCGATCTCCAGTGCCTTGCCCATGGCAGCAATGCCGGCCACGTTCTCGGTGCCTGCACGGTGGCGGGCCTCCTGACTGCCGCCATCGATCAGGTTCTGGGGCCATACGCCCTTGCGGCAGTACAGGGCACCCATGCCCTTGGGGCCGTTGAACTTGTGGGCGCTCATGGACAGCATATCCACGCCCAGCTCCTTCACATCCACGGGGATGGCACCCACAGCCTGCACCGCGTCGGTGTGCATCCAGACACCGTGCTTGTGAGCGACCTCGGCGATCTCCTTGATGGGCTGGATGGTGCCGATCTCGTTGTTGGCCATCATGATGCTGACCAGCGCGGTATCGGGACGGATGGCAGCTTCCACGTCCTCGGGACGGATGTAGCCCTCGGCGGTGGGCTTGATATAGGTCACTTCAAAGCCCATGCGCTCCAGTGCAGCCATGCTGTGCATGATGGCATGGTGCTCAAAAGCGCTGGTGATGAGGTGCTTTTTGTTCTGGCGTGCCTTGGTGAAGGCGGTGCCCTTTACGGCCCAGTTGTCAGCCTCGGAGCCGCAGCTGGTAAAGAAGAGCTCAGCCGGACTTGCATTGATGGCCTTTGCCACCTGCGCACGACCGGTGTCCACGAATTCCTTAGCCTCATAGCCCACACTGTAATGGCTGCTGGGGTTGCCGCAGGCACCGCTCAGGGCTTTGACCATCATTTCCAGTGCCTCGGGAGCACAGGGAGTGGTGGCAGCATTATCCAGATAAACCACTTTTTCCATGTTTTCCATAGGAATGATCCTTTCTTATTGAATGCGTCTGCGGGAGCCTTGAATGCCCTGTGCAGATGCGGAATCCTTTCAACGGATAAGTTATACCATATCATTCCCTAGTATGTCAATATGAATACTGGATTTTCGTGATTCAGTCACCTTTTTTGCCCTTTCCGGTCAGTTTTCCCAGTACCACCTTCCACTTGGGGTAGCCCCAGCGCTTATCCTCGGCAAAATCGTCCGCCAGCTTCCACGGAAAATTGCTGCCGTCAAAGTAAAGATTGCCCGTCTCGTCCACGCGGTCCAGCTTTTGGGGCAGATACGCCTCGTCGTAGTAGCTCTTGCGGCGGTCGGGCAGCACCCAGTGCAGGGTGCCGTCCTCGTCCATGCCGGACGCCCATACGCCGAACACGAAGGTTGCGGCTTCGCCGTAGCAGTGCTGCTCAAAGCGGATGGCACCATCGTAATAGAACTTGATGACCTCCAGCGTGCCGGATTCCTTTTTGCCGTCGCGGCCCAAGGTGGGGCGGTAGTCCTGCTGGTAGCGGCAGCCGCAGTGACTGCCGGCAAAATCTTTTGCGTGGAACGACATGGAGTTATCCTTCTTTCTTTTTAAAAATGCCCTTCAAAGTCGCCCTCGATCTCATAGGGCCAGCTCAGGATGCCGCCCAGATCGTACAGGCGGGTGTAGCCAAGGCTTTCCAGCTTGCGCACGGCATCGGCACTGCGGCGGCCGGTGCGGCAGTAGACCAGCCATACAGCGTTCTTATCCGGCAGCACCTCAGCCGCACGGCTCAGCACCTGACCCAGCGGCAGCAGCTTTGCGCCGGGGATGTGGCCCACGGCAAACTCGTCCGGCTCCCGGACATCTACAGCAGCCGCCTCGTGTGCATCCAGCAGACGGATGGCATCGGCAGCCGTGATCTTCTCACTCATACTCTCACTCCTTATAATATCCTCTTATCCATCCTATGATAACAGACCTTTTTTGTTTGCACAAGAGGATACCTTTGCAAAATCCGAGCAACGTGCTATACTATAGGAAGCAATAAGGAGAGGATCGCCATGAAATTTTCGACCAAAAGCCGTTATGCCCTGCGCCTGATGGCCGAGCTGGCACGTTATGCGCCGGGCACCACCGTGAGCCTGAAGGAGATCAGTGAGCGGCAGAACCTGAGCCTGAAATATTTGGAGCAGATCGTGACCCCGCTGGCCCGTGTGGGCCTTGTAAAAAGCGAGCGCGGCAGTCAGGGCGGCTACCGCCTGACCAAAGCCCCTGCCGACTACACCGCCGGCGAGATCCTGCGCGCCATTGAGGGCAGCGTGGCACCCATTCCCTGCCTTGGCAGCGAGACCAACGAGTGCCCCATGTGGGAGCAGTGCTTCACCCTGCCCTTCTGGACCGGCCTTGATGAGGTGATCAACCAGTATATCGACAGCGTAACGCTGGAACAGCTTTCCAGCCAGCTGCCTGCATCCGATAAAAAAGAAGGCTGTTGCAGCTGCGGCACGAAAAATGCCTGAATCTTGAAAGAAATGCTTGACATTCGCCTTTGCATCGGCTATAATAACAAAGCATTCAGCGAATGCCTATAGGGGTATAGCTCAGCTGGTAGAGCAGCGGTCTCCAAAACCGCGTGCCGTGAGTTCGAAACTTACTACCCCTGCCATAAACGCACAGGTTCTTCGGAGCCTGTGCGTTTTGTTTTTGTACTCAAAGCAATCCGCGCTCCGTCAGCCTGCTTTTGCAGTCATACAACAAAAAAACACCCCGAAGTCCTAAGGCTTCGAGGTGTCTGCTATGGAGCTGCTATCCAGATTCGAACTGGAGACCTCATCCTTACCAAGGATGCGCTCTACCAACTGAGCTATAGCAGCAAATGGCGACCCGGATCGGGCTCGAACCGACGACCCCCAGCGTGACAGGCTGGTGCTCTAACCAACTGAGCTACCGGGCCATGATCGCTCAAGTTTCGCGCGGCGCTTACCGCCGGAACGTGCTTTATTATATCGAAAAAGCGTCCGCTTGTCAAGCATGAATTTACGAAAAACGCAAAAAAGCCTGAAAGAGCAGTTCAAAGCCCGCTCTGCCCTGTTCCGGACCCGCACAGCAGAAACGATCTACACAAAGAAAAACGCCCCGAAATCTTTCGACTTCAGGGCATCTGAGCTGGAGCTGCTATCCAGATTCGAACTGGAGACCTCATCCTTACCAAGGATGCGCTCTACCAACTGAGCTATAGCAGCGCAATCACAGCTCAGTTATAATACCACAGTTTCCACCGTTTGGCAAGAGGTTTTTGCAAAAAAATCTGGATTTTTGCAAAAAAGTCGTTTTTTACGCAAAAACTCCCCCAGTCTGCTTACGCAGACAGCCCCCTCGGAGATGGGGCCTTTGGCAGTACGGACAACTTTCCGGTTTTGCCAAGGGCTCCCTCTCTGAGGGAGCTGGCATCGCGCAGCGATGACTGAAGGAGTCTTACTTTATCACTCGATCAGGCCGTTCAGCAGGGACAGGCACTTGCGGCTGTGCAGCTTGCGGATCGCCTTTGCCTCGATCTGGCGCACACGCTCACGGGTAACGCCAAAGTCACGGCCAACCTCTTCCAGCGTACGGGGACGGCCATCGTCCAGACCAAAGCGCAGGCGGATGACCTTCTCTTCACGAGGGGTCAGGCTCTTGAGAGCCAGATTGATCTGCTGTGCCACCATGGCGCGGTCTGCGGCCTTGCCAGGGGCTTCGGCGTTTTCGTCTGCGACGAAATCGCCCAGAGAGGAATCCTCTTCCTCACCCACGGGGCTTTCCAGACTTGCCGGCTCCTGTGCCATGCGCTGGATCTCGCGCACACGCTCCACGCTCATATCCATGGCCTTTGCCAGCTCTTCCGGGGTCGGCTCGTGGCCGTTCTGGTACACCAGCTGGTTGGTGGCCTGACGCATCCGGTTGATGGTCTCCACCATGTGCACCGGAATGCGGATGGTACGGGCCTGATCCGCAATGGCACGGGTGATGGCCTGACGGATCCACCAGGTTGCATAGGTGGAGAAGCGGAAGCCGCGGTCACAGTCGAACTTCTCGGCAGCCTTGATCAGGCCGATGTTGCCCTCCTGGATCAGATCCAGGAATGCCAGATTGTGGCCCACATGCTTTTTGGCAATGGACACCACCAGACGCAGGTTCGCTTCGCTCAGGCTGCGGCGGGCGTTCAGGCCATCGCGGCGGGTCTTGAGCAGCTCAGCGCGCTTTTCGTCGCTCAGGGGGCCGTTCTCCACAGCCTCCATAGCTTCCTCTTCGGCAGCCTTTTCCTCGGCATCCTCGCTGGGCTTCTCGTTGCCCTCCTCGTCCAGATCTTCGGTATAGCTGCGGCTGTTCTCATCCTCTTCAAACGAGAAGCGGGCGCTGTTCTTTTTGATGTACTCCGGCCCGCCGTACTTCTGGCGGTCGGCCTGCAGGATGTGCGCCGCCTCGGCACCGGCATGGATGCGGCGGCTCAGCTCCACCTCCTGCTCCGCGCTCAGCAGCGGGATCTGGCCGATCTGCTTGAGGTAGTTCTTAACGGGGTCGTCCAGCAGTTCGTCCATGGCAGCCTTCAGGTCTGCAGGGTTCTCCTCGCTCTGCTCTTCCTCGTCCTCGCTGATGCCCATATCATCGTTGTTGTTCTCGGCATTCTCGACCTCGGCCATGATGCTGTCCACATCCAGCGTAGGCTCTGCATCCTCTTCCAGAACCTTGATGCCGCGTTCTTCCAGAAGGGTGTAGAGCGTTTCCTCATCCATTCTGCACTGTGCAGCCAGCGCCTTGGCCTCCTTGGCCGAAATGGTGCCTTCGCCTTTCGTCAACAGTTCCTTTAAAGTCATGCCCATTTTGCTCTCTCCTTCTTGCTCCGGGGATGCTCCCGCCGGGGGAAATCCTGTAATAAAGTGTTCCTGCGCATCAGATCACAAGTCCTCCGTTCACGCCGAACACCTGACCGGTGATGTAGCCCGCACCCTCGCCGGCAAGGAACACCAGCAGCTGCGCCACTTCGTCTGCGCTGCCAAGACGGCCCACAGGGGTCTCTTCGGCCAGCGCGGCCTTATCCTCGGCGGTGAATGCTGCCATCATATCGGTATCAATGACCCCGGGCGCAACACAGTTCACTGTGATGCCGCTTGGGCCTTCTTCTTTGGCCAAAGCCTTGGTCAGGCCGATCAGGCCTGCCTTTGCTGCAGAGTAATGCACCTCGCAGCTGCCGCCGGTCTGGCCCCACATGCTGCTCACGGTCAGGATGCGTCCGGCCTTGCGGCGGATCATACCCGGCAGCACCAGCTGACACAGGTGGAACGCACCGGTCAGGTTCACGTCCAGCATATGCTGCCACTCTTCCGGGGTGATGTCGGTGAACAGCTTCTGCTGGGCGATGCCCGCATTGCTCACCAGCACATCCACACGGCCCAGTGCCTGTTCTGCGGTGCGGAACGCAAGCTCGCAGCTGGCGCGGGACGCCACATCGCACTGCACGGCGGTGATGCCGGGCAGCTGTTTTTCCAGCTCTGCAGCGGCTTTGGCATTGCTGTGGTACAGCACCGCCACGCGGTAGCCCGCCGCATAGAACGCCCGGGCCGCAGCGGCACCAATGCCGCGGTCACCGCCGGAGATCAGCACACAGCGGCCATTGGCTGCTACCTGCACGGTAGGTGCCGGTGTTTTCTCCGGCTCTTCCTGCACAGGCTCCGGCATTTCCGGCTGCGGCGCAGGCTGGGGCTTTTCCAGCACCATCACCCGGGTGGGTTCGTCCACCACGGGTGCTGCCGCCTTTGGCTTTGGCGGTACGGGCGGCTCCTGTGCAGCCTGTTCCGGCTGCGGCTCCTCACCCGACAGATTGAACGTCAGTTCAAATTCATCTTCGTACAAGAGTATAGTCCTCCTGTCGTGATCTCTGCACTGCAAAGGTATGCCGTGCAGGAGATGTCTGTGCGGCCCATCGCCGTCCGTTCAGCGTCCATTTCTTATCCGGTCAAAGTCCGGTGCTCGGCGCGGCAGACAGCTGCATAAGATGGGTTTCGACAAAACACCATTAAATAATATAGCACAATTTGCCGAAAAAAGAAAGTGGAAGCCGCCTACTTTTTCACGCAGCTTCCACTTTTTTACGGTTTCTTCATATTCCATGCCGGTCATACAGGCGGTTTCCACTTCGGCCGGGCCGCAAGCCGTGCCCGCAGATCCTTGAAAAACGCCTGCAGCAGCTCCTGTGCTTCCTCTGCGCGCAGCCCCTGCTCCACCACCGGGTGGTGGTTGAAGGGCATTGCAAACAGGTCGGTCACACTGCCGCAGCAGCCCGCCTTGGTGTCTGCCGCGCCGTATACCACCCGCCGGATGCGGCTGTTGATGATGGCCCCGGCGCACATGGGGCACGGCTCCAGCGTGACGAACAGCTCGCACTCCCACAGCCGCCAGCCGCCCAGCTTTTTGCAGGCGGCATCAATGGCCAGCAGCTCTGCATGATGCAGGGCGTTTTTTTCGGTCTCGCGGGTGTTGTGGGCGGCAGCTACCACCTCGCCGCTGCGGGCCACCACGGCCCCTACCGGCACCTCGCCCAGTGCAGCCGCCTTGCGGGCTTCTTCCAGCGCAAGGCCCATCAGTTCAGAATCGGTCATAGGTTCCCCTTTATCCTGCTGCAAAAACCAGCAGATTATTCAATGTATGCAAAAGCATCCCCGGCCATACCCTGCCGGTGCGTTCACGAAGTGCGCCCAGCACAAGGCCGCAGCCAAGCGCCCACGCCATGCCCGCCGGGGTGCCGTGCTGCACCGCAAACAGTACCGCCTGCAGCGCCGCGGCCTGCCATCTGCCCAAGGGCTGCGCCAGCTGCTGGATGGCCCCGCGGAACACCAGTTCCTCCACGACAGGTGCAGCGATGCAGTGGTGCACAAAACTCAGCGCCCGCACATCCCACGCCGGGGCAGGCAGAAATGCCAGCACTTTTCCTGCCAGCAGGTAGGCCAGTGCGCAGCCGAACGCAGCCAGCAGCGCCCTTGTTTTTGCCTTTTGCTCCATGGCCTGCCCTCCCTGCCGTGCGGTTCTCAGCGCCTATCTTATCATAAGCAGCGGCTTTTACGCAAGTATTTTGCGCTGGGACGAAGCAATTTTCGCTCAGGTAATTGACTTTTCCCTGTGGATTCTGGTATAATGTTTCCCGACGTTTTATTGCAAAGCGTCGGGAAACATGACTTGAATTTGTTTTTACCGGAAATCCGGAGGTATTTTATGATCCGTATTCTCACCGATTCTGCGTCCGACATCCTGCCCGCCGAAGCCGAGCAGCTGGGCGTGACCGTGATCCCTCTGAACGTGACGCTGGAGGATGGCAGCATCCTGCGGGATGGCATCGACATGACCCCAACCGAGTACTATGCCCATCTGGCCAGCTGCCGCAAGCTGCCCACCACCAGCCAGCCCAGCCCGGAGCTGTTCGAGAAGTTCTATCTGGAAGCCGCTGCCGCCGGGGACGAAGTGCTGGGCATCTTCCTGTCCCACGAGCTGTCCGGCACATGGCAGTGCGCAAAGCTGGCCGCAGACCTCGCCAATGTAGACAACGTGCTGTTTGTGGACAGTGCCACCGTGTGTCTGGGTGAATCGCTGCTGGTGCGTCTGGCCGTGCAGCTGCGTGACGCAGGCAAGACGCTGGTGCAGATCGCCACCGATCTGGAGCACGCCAAGGAGCACCTGCATCTGGTTGCCGCAATCGACGATCTGAAGTATCTGCGCAAGGGCGGCCGTCTGCCTGCCGCTGTGGCCGTCGCGGGCGGGATGCTGGGCATCAAGCCCCTCATCACCATCAAGGACGGTAAGGTAGCCATGGCCGGTAAGGCCCGCGGCCTGCCCGGTGCCTATGTGGCCCTGTTCAAGAAGATCGAAGAGCTGGGCGGCATCAGCCCGGACTTTGCCGCTGTTGCCGGTTATTCTTCCAACCTGCGGGAAGTGCAGCCCATCGAGAACTACTTCCGTGAAAATCTGCACATGAGCGAACCGTTGGTGCGCCAGATCGGCTGCGTCATCGGCACCCACGCAGGCCCCGGTGCATTTGGTCTGGCATTCTTTGACAAAGGGCTGGTGCTGGAATAAGCGACCACCGAAAAAAGATCATCCGAGCAAAGTCGGGCAGCCTGCGGGCTGCCCGGCTTGTTTTTTGCAGCGGGAAACGGGCGCAAACTCCCTCAGTCAAAACCTAACGGTTTTGCCAGCTCCCTCGGGGAGGGAGCCTCTGGCGCGCCCGGCGCTCACAGCACTGCGTCCGAGATGAGCTTGCCCAGCAGCAGCACCAGCACCACCAGCATCATGGGACGGATGAAGCGCGCACCCTTTTTCAGGGCGAAATGGGACCCCAGCAGGTTGCCCAGAATGTTGCTGACGGCGCAGGGGATGCCGATGTGGAACACCACCAGACCGTTCATCAGATAGGTGAACAGGCTGGCGTAGTTGCTGGCAAGATTCAGCACCTTGCCGTTGCCGTTGGCGGTGCGCAGGTCAAAGCCCATCAGGGTGGTAAAGGCAATGATGGCAAAGGTACCGGTGCCCGGGCCCACGATGCCGTCGTACAGGCCGATGCCCAAGCCGATGCCCAGCGCCAGCAGGATCTTTTTCAGGTTCAGGGTTCCGTCGTCCCGGTTCTTGTCCGGCAGGTCGCGCTGCCACAAAATGACCACCGCCGCCACTGGCAGGATGAGGAACATCATGGTGCGCAGCAGTTCATCGCTGAGCAGCAGCACGATATGTGCCCCCAGTGCACTGCCCGCAAAGCTGCCAATGGCTGCAAGGATGCCCACCTTCAGGTTCATTGCACCGTTTTTGAAAAAGTTGGCTGTGGCAAAAGTGGTGCCGCAGGCGGCGCTGAATTTGTTGGTAGCATAGGTGTAGTGGGGCGGCAGCCCGGCAAACAGATAGGCCGGCAGGCTGATAAGGCCGCCGCCTCCGGCTGCCGAATCCACAAAGCCTGCAAAGCCCGTCATCAGAACGAGAAACGCCATCATCCATGGCGAGAGCGTGATCCCCATTGTTATAATTCCTTTTATTTTTCCAATTTTGTTCTTTGGGAGAACGTGCGTCTCAGGACAGGGACAGTCGTCCCTCACAGGCCAGCACCTGATCCAGGATCATCCGCGAGACGCGGGCACCGTACACCATGGCGGGGTGTTCATTGTACTCGATGATATCGTGAAAATCCTTGTTCATCAGCACGATGACATACTCGCCGTAGGGGGTGTGGACGATGCCGCCGTCGTTGCGGCAGGCGTTCATGCTGCCGCTCTTGCTGGCCACCCAGATCAGCTCCGGCGCTCCGGTCTCCTCGCAGTCCAGATAGTACTGGGGAAAATCGTGGGTCAGCATGGTGTTGTAGTGCTGCTGGCGCAGGATGGCAAGCATCTCCGCGCTGGCTTCCCGGCTGACCAGCTCCCCTTTTGCAATGCGGGCGAACAGCGCCGCGTAGTCGCGCGGCGTGGTGGTGCCAAGCCGGCGGTAGCGGTCAAAGTGCAGCGGATTGTGCAGCACAGTATGCGCAAAGCCCAGCTCCCGGATGCAGGCGTTGATGGTATCCAGTCCCAGATAGTCGATGATCATATTGGTGGCGATGTTGTCCGAGCAAATGATCATCATGGTAGCGGTGTCCTTCACCTTGAGCTTTGCGCCCACGCCCAGCGCGCGCAGCATACCGCTGCCGTCCACGAACTGGCTCTGCTCATAGGTGATCTCTTCGGCAAGGTCTGCTTTGCCGCGCTGCGCCTGCAAATACAATGTAGCGAGAATGAACGCCTTGATGGTGGATGCCGTCTCAAATTCTTCGTCCGCGCCAACCTCCACGGTATGGCCCTGCAGGTCGTCCACGAACACGCTCATTTTGCCCTGATAGCAGTACAGCTCCGCAGCAATGCGCTTTTCCAGCGTCATGTTTTTATCCATATCGGCATATTCTCCGTTGTTATTACAAGTTTTCTTCAAAAAAGCGCATGGCATTGCGGTAGTAGATACCTTCCACCTCGTCCTCGGTAAAGCCCTCTTTGCGCAGGGCATCCGCCAGCAGCGGCAGGAAGGCAGCATTTTCCAGCTGGTGGGGGCCATCGATGCCATCAAAATCGCTGCCAAGGGCAATCATCTGTGCACCGCCTACCTGCTTATAGTGGGCCGCATGCTTTGCAATCAGCTCCACCGTGCTGCGGCAGTTTTCCGGGTGGGTGGGGTCGGTGTCCAGAAAGGGCGCATAGTAGTTCAGGCCCGCAATGCCGCCGCGCTCCGAAAGGGCGCGGATCATCTCATCGGTCAGGTTGCGGGTGTGGGGTGCCAGTGCGCGGCAGTTGGAGTGGCTGGCCGCAAAAGGCCGGGTGCCGTGCTCCACGATATCCCAGAAGCCCTTGTCCGAAAGGTGGCTCACATCCACGATCATGTGCATCCGTTCCATCTCGGCCAGAAATTCAAAGCCCTTCCCGGTCAGGCCCTTTTCGGTCTGGGGCACCAGCACCCCGCCGGGGTTCCGCTGCGGGCTTGCCAGCTCGTTTTCGTGGTTCCATGTCAGGGTCATCATGCGCACGCCCAGCTCATACATCCGGCGCAGCACCCCCACGCTGCCCTTGCAGCAGGCGCCTTCCTCGATGGTGAGCATCCCGCTGATCTTTCCCGCCGCAGCATTCCGGCGGATGTCCGCCGCCGTGTACACCGGAGCAATTTTTTCCGGGTATGCCGCCATGATGCGCTTGAACTGGTCGATCTCTTCCAGCGCTGTCACCAGCGGGTCCGCTCCGGGCGTCTTATCACCCAGATTGACGAATGCTGCAAAGCACTGCAGCAGATAGTCGCCTTTCTGTAATTTTTCAAGGTCGATATGCAGATCGTTCTGCGCGAAGCTCTTGGGCCGGCCCGCATGTTCGGCTTTGCGCAGCTCGCTGAGGGTATCGCAGTGCAGATCCCAGACTTTCATGATGTTTTCTCCTCTTTATTCCTCTTGCAGCAGCTGCAGCAATTCCTCTGGTTTCATGGACAGGATCGCTCCGTCTGCCGAGCCGGTGACCGTCTCGGCAAGGTCCTGCTTTGCCTGCTGCAGCTCCACGATCTTTTCTTCAATGGTGTCCTGCGCAATGAGCTTGTACACCTGCACCGGATTGCGCTGGCCGATGCGGTAGGCGCGGTCGGTGGCCTGATTCTGCGCAGCCACGTTCCACCACGGGTCGTAGTGGATGACGATATCTGCCGCCGTCAGGTTCAGGCCGGTGCCGCCCGCCCGCAGCGAGATGAGGAACACGTCCGCTTCGCCGCTGTTGAACCGGCGCACAAGCTCTGCACGCACCGGCTTTGGGGTGGAGCCCTGCAGGGTAAAGTGGCTCACGCCCGCTTCGTCCAGCCGTTTTGCCAGCAGTTCCAGCATGGAGGTGAACTGGCTGAACAGCAGGATGCGGTGTCCGCCCTCCACAGCAGCCGTCACCAGCTCCATGCAGGCATCCAGCTTGGCACTGCCGCCGTCCCAGTTGTCTGCCACAAGGCGCGGGTCGCAGCAGATCTCCCGCAGGCGCATGAGCACTGCGAACACTGCCATTTTATCCTCCGGCTTTGCAGCGCGCAGCTTTTCCCGCGCGTCCACCACAGCGGCAAGGTAGAGCTTGCGTTGCTGCTCGTCCAGCTCGATGCGGTGGAGATTCTCGGTCTTGGGGGGCAGCTCTTTGAGCACCTCGGACTTCATGCGCCGCAGGATGAACGGCCCGGTGAGCTGGTTCAAACGGCGCAGTGCGTCTTTGTCGTCCTCCTGCACGATAGGCTTTTCAAACCGGGCGCAGAAGGTCTTGTAGGGCGGCAGATACCCCGGCATCAGGAAGGAGAAGATGCTCCACAATTCGCCCAAGCGGTTCTCCACCGGGGTGCCGGTAAGGGCAAATCGCACTTTGCTGTTTACCCCGCACACCGCCTTGTACTTTTGGGTAGTGTGGTTCTTGATGGCCTGCGCTTCGTCCAGAATGCAGGCGTAGAATTGCTGCCCGCTGTAAAGCTCCTCGTCCCGGCGCATCAGGTCATAGCTGGTCACCACAAGGTCGGCTTCCGCCCACTGCTTTGCCAGCTCTGCCCGGTGAGCAGCGTCGCCGTCCACAGCCACGCAGGAAAGCTGCGGCGTGAACTTCTGGCATTCCTCCTGCCAGTTGAGCACCAGCGATGCCGGGCAGACGATGAGGCTGGGCAGGCGCTGGCCGCTTTCCTTCATGGCCAGCAGGTAGCTGAGCACCTGCACGGTCTTGCCAAGGCCCATATCGTCGGCCAGAATGCCGCCCATGCCGTAGCCGTCCAGCGTGCGCAGCCAGCGGTAGCCATCCCGCTGGTACTTGCGCAGCACATTGTGCAGGCTTTCCGGCGGAGTATACTCGCTGTCCTTCACGGCGTGAAAGCTGCGGCTGATGCGGCGGAACGCATCGTCGCGGTTAAAACGCAGGCCGTTCTGGCCCGAGAGCGCCCAGTCGAGACTGGGTGCACGGTAGAGCGGCAGCTCGGCGTGGCCGCTCTTGAGCTTGGCCCCGGAAAGTTCCAGTGTATCGTTCAGTTCATCCAGCCCTTCCAGACTGTCGTCCAGCCGCAGCAGACGGCCGTCCCTCAGGCGGTGGTAGCGCTTTTTCTGGTGCAGGGAGTGCAGCAGGTCTTTCAGCTCTGCCACCGGGAACTCGCCGGTATCCACTTCCAGATCCAGCACACTGCCGTGCACCGAAACGCCCACCGTGATGCGAGGCGGCGCGGCCTGCAGGCTGCGGAAGGCATCCGTCAGGTATACTTCACCCTCGGCCAGCAGGGCCGGCACGCCCTCCTCCAACATGCGGTAGATCTCATCCTCGTCAGCGGTGCCGTACACTTCCTCTCTGCCGCCCACACCGGGCTGCAGATAAGAGGCCAGCAGCCGCTTTGCCCGGCTCTCGGCGCGCACATCCCGCAAAAGCCCTGCCGGAGACGGCACGAACGGCGTGACCTTATCCTCCCCATACAAAAACTCCGCGTGTGCTTCGATGCGGAAGCTGTCCGGTGCGTCCAGATAGAACTGCACCACCGGTTCCAGCGGGATCTGGTTCAGCAGCAGACGTTCCGGGTCCACGATGTTCAGCTTGCTGCCCAGCTCCGGCAGTACATAGCTGCAAAAGGCCGTGGCATCTGCGCTGGTAAAGAACAGGCTTTTGCCGCCCAGCGCCTGCAATGCGGGCAGGATGCGGGTGCACCCGGGCCGCTGCAGCCGCCAGAGCGTATCCTCGCTGAACAGGTAATCATAGTCAAGGCCCTGCACAGCGGAAAGTGCGGGTTCGCCTTCCACCTGCACACCGCCGCGGCGGCGCTCCACGGTCATGGTAATGACGGGCAGACCTTCCCGCAGCTCGTACCCGCCCAAAAAACCGGTATGCTCGTACAGCTGCACAAGGTCATCAAAGATCTCGCCGGTCAGGATCATGCCTCCCGCCGGGCCTTGTTCGGCCCCGCCGTACACCCGCACGGCGGCTTTGTCCATGCTCTGCCTTGCGTTCACCTGACGGCGCAGCAGCTGCAAAAGCGCACGGGACTCTTCATCAAAGGCATCCCACCGGTGCACAAAAGCCAGTGCCTTGCCGTAGCTGACGCTTTTGCCCATCTCGACGGCTTCCATCAGGTTCGGGATGCTTTTTACCACATACTGCCGCCCGCCGTCCGAGATGCGCAGCCGCAGCCATGGCTGTGCGCCGGGCACGAGGGTCAGCTCCGGTTCCAGATGGGCAAAGCCGGTGCGCTGGGCGGTCTCGTCCACGCCAAGGTTTTCAAGGGCTGCTTCCTTGTAGGTATCCAGCAGCCTGCGGGCCTCGTGATCCGACACCGGCGTTTCACCGTGCCACTTTTTTCCAAACAGCATTTCCAGCCCGGAGGCATAGCTGTCCCGCCGGGCCGGTTCCGGGGCAAGGCCCGCCGCGCCGCGCACAACACCGGGAATAGCATCCGGCTTTGCCGCCGGTGCAGGGGCATTCTTTTCGGCATCGTCCAGCAGCAATGCGCCGATATGCTTGCAGTAGGTGCCCTCGCCGTTCTGGTTATACGGGCAGCTGCAGGACGCACTGACAAAGCTGCCGTTCTCCCGCAGCCATGCCTGCGTATAGTAATAGCTGCCGCCGCTGCCCTGTACCATGGCCGAAATATGGCGCACGCCGTCCTCGTTCACGGTGCAGGTGCTCTGCTGGATGCGCTTGCGGTATTTCTTGGCCCGCTCAAAAATGTTATCGCCCAAAAGCGTGCGGATCTCGTCTGCATCCATGGCTGTTTCCTCCCGGTTTGGCTGTAAAACCTTCTTATCTTATAAGAATACCGCACCCGCACCCCGGATGCAAGAGGGATCTGCCGCCCAATTTCCATACAAAAAAATCCCGCTCCTTTTCAGGAACGGGATCATTTTACGATCTTGGAATGCTGCGGGGATCACTTGACAGTCTTGCCAAGCTCAGCATCCGTCTCAATGGCGCGCTCACGGATCTTTTCCAGCGTCTGCTCACTGAGGATATGCTCTGCCTTGCAGGCATCTTCGGCGGCGGTCTTTTCGTCCACGCCCAGCTGCATAAAGAAGTGGGTCAGCAGACGGTGACGGCTATAGATGCGCTCTGCGATCTCGCGGCCCGGTTCCAGCAGGGTCAGGTTGCCCTCGCCGTCCACCGCGATATAGCCGTTCTCGCGCAGCTTCTTCATGGCAATGCTGACGCTGGCTTTGGTAAAGCCCAGCTCATTGACAACGTCAATGGAGCGCACTTTGCCCATACGCTGACTCAGCATCAGGATCGTTTCAAGATAATCTTCTGCGGATTGGTGGATCTGCATGGTATGTTTGCCTCCTGTCTGTGCCGGGATGCAAAGCACCACGGTTTCATATAGTACAAGATATCACACTTTTTGCCGATGTGCAAGCAATTCGCGGAAGTTTGTTAAAGCAAACCAAATTTATCCTGCGCAAATCTGCTGTTTTGCCGTTTTTTAGTCGGCCGCGTTTTGTGCAAAGGCGATAAATTATTTTGCTTCCAGATATGCCGCCGGGCCGGACTGGTACAGGTCGCCGCCGTGGGCATCCAGGATCACCGTCAGCGGCATATCCTTCACAATCAGGCGGCGCACGGCTTCACAGCCAAGATCCGGCCACGCGATCACTTCCAGCGTCTGCACGCTTTTTGCCATCAGCGCACCGGCCCCGCCAAGCGCTGCCAGATACACAGCCCCGTTGCGCACCACAGCCGCCTTTACGGCATCGTCCCGCTTGCCCTTGCCGATCATGATCTTATTGCCAAGGTCCAGCAGGCGCGGGCTCATGGCATCCATGCGGCCGCTGGTGGTGGGTCCCGCCGAGCCGATCACCTGGCCCGGGCGTTCCGGCGTGGGGCCAACGTAGTAGATGGCGCTGCCGGTCAGATCAAAGGGCAGCGGTTCGCCTTTTTCCAGCGCTTCAATCATCCGCCTGTGGGCCTGATCCCGGGCAGTGTACACCACGCCGGAAAGCAGCACGGTGTCGCCCGCCTTGAGCGGGGCAAGGTCCTCGGCCGTGCAGGGAGTGGTAATTTTGTATTCCATAGCAATTCTCCTTTGGCATCCTCGCCCTCTCCGTCATCGCTCACGCGATGCCACCTCCCCCAAAGTGGGAGGCCTTGGCAGTCCACGCAAACTCTACGTCTTTGCCAAGGGCTCTCCCTTTGGGAGAGCTGGACGCAAAGCGGCCTGAGAGGGCGGAGACTCTTACAGTTCCGCGCTTGCACGGCGGGTCACATGGCAGGAAATATTCACCGCCGCAGGCAGGCCCGCCACATGGGTAGGCATCTGCTCAATGGCAAGGCCCAGACAGGTGGTCCTGCCGCCAAAGCCCTGCGGGCCGATGCCCAACTCGTTGATGGCGGCAAGCAGCTCCTGCTCCAGCTGTGCGTAATAGGGGTCGGGGTTCGGCACATCCAGCGGACGCAGCAGGGCCTTCTTTGCCAGATACGCCACCTTGTCAAAGCTGCCGCCCACGCCGATGCCCAGCACGATGGGCGGGCAGGGGTTGGAGCCTGCCAGCTTCACCGTGTCCAGCACGAACTTTTTGAAGCCCTCCACGCCGTCGGCGGGCTTGAGCATTTTGATCTGGCTCATGTTCTCGCTGCCAAAGCCCTTGGGTGCCACCGTGATGCGGCAGCCCTCGCCGTCCACCAGATGCACTGTGATGGCCGCAGGGGTGTTGTCGCCGGTATTGCCCCGGCGCAGCGGGTCGGCTACGATGCTCTTGCGCAGGTAGCCGTCGGTGTAACCCCGGCGCACGCCCTCATGGATGGCAGCTTCAAAGCTGCCGTCAATGTGCACATCGGTGCCAAGCTCCACAAACACGCAGGCCATGCCGGTATCCTGACAGATGGGCAGGTTTTCTTCTTTTGCGGCGGAAAGGTTCGACCACAAAAGGTCGAGAGTGCTCTTTGCCAGCGGCCACGGCTCTTCCTGCCGGGCCTTGTCCAGCGCCGCCTGCACGTCCTGCGGCAGGCGGGTGTTGGCTTCGATGCACAGCCGTGCAACGGTATCCGTGATCTCCTGTGCGGAAATGGTTCTCATAAACGCTTCCTCCGCTTACAGACGGGCAACGCCGGTCTCGCGGGCAGCCTTTGCCACGGCATTTGCCACAGCCTCGGCCACGCGGGGGTCGAACGCACCGGGGATGATGTTCTCCTCGCTGCGGTCGGCATCGGTGATGAGGTCGGCGATAGCGTAGGCGGCGGCCAGCTTCATCTCATTGTTGATGTCCCGGGCGCGGACGCTCAGTGCGCCCTTGAACAGGCCGGGGAAGCACAGCACGTTGTTCACCTGATTGGGGAAGTCGCTGCGGCCGGTGGCCATCACCCGCACGCCGCCGGCCTTGGCCTCGTCCGGCATGATCTCCGGGGTGGGGTTGGCCATGGCAAAAACGATGGCATCCTTGTTCATGGTCTTGCACAGCTCCGTGGTCAGGATGCCGGGCTTGGAAACGCCGATGAACACGTCGGCACCTTCCAGTGCTTCCTTCAGGCCGCCCTTGACCTGACGGGGATTGGTCACCTCACCCAGCCAGTTCTTGTGGGCTTCGGCGCTGTTGCAGCCCTTGTACAGGGTGCCGAACTGGTCCACTGCAATGATGTCCTTTGCACCGGCGGTCATGAGCATCTTGATGATGGCAGTGCCGGCAGCGCCGGGGCCGTTCAGCACGATGTGCACATCTTCCATCTTCTTGCCCACCACACGCAGGGCGTTGATGAGGGCAGCAGTAACAACGATAGCAGTGCCGTGCTGGTCATCGTGGAACACAGGGATGTCCAGCTCACGCTCCAGTGTTTCTTCGATCTCAAAGCACTCGGGGCTCTTGATGTCCTCCAGATTGATGCCGCCAAAGGTGGGCGCAATGGCCTTGCAGGCAGCAATGACGCTGGCAGCGTCGTGGGCATCGATGCAGATGGGGAAGGCATCCACGCCGCCGAACTCCTTGAACAGCACCGCCTTGCCCTCCATGACCGGCAGACCGGCTTCCGGGCCGATATCGCCCAAGCCCAGCACGGCGGTGCCGTTGGAAACGACAGCCACCATGTTGCCCTTGAAGGTGTACTTGTACACGTCGTCGGGGTTTTCCTTGATCTTGCGGCAGGGTTCGGCCACACCGGGAGTGTAGGCGGTGGACAGGTCATCGCGGGTGGCGACCTCCACCTTGCTTACGATGCCCACCTTGCCCTTGTGGGTCTCGTGCATTTCCAGAGCAGCTTTATTGTAATCCATTTGAATTTCCTCCAATATCTTACCGTCCTCGCCCTCTCCATTGCACAGCGATGACGGAAGGAGGAACTCCTCCAGTCTCGCATACGCTCGACAGCCCCCTCAGGGAGGGGCCTTATGTTCCCGGGAAGGCTCACTTATTTTTATTGTAACAGAACCGCCCGCCCATTTCCACCGGTTTTGGTCACTTTTGCGCCTGTAGACGGGCAAAAGTGATACAAACCCACCGCAGGATTTGTGGAAATTTTGCAAAGAACTTTCCTTTTGCCGTCAGAACGTATATAATAAATAAGTATCTGTTCTGCCTGTACCGGTCTTTTGCTGTGCATCAGGCCGATTTTTATGGAGGTATTTCTTTTGAAAAACAACACCAAAAAACTCCTGTGCATCCTGCTGGCCATCGCCGCAGCGGTGTGCGTCATTTTTGCCTGTTTCATGCTGACAAAGCACAAGCAGACCGACAGCGCTTCTTCGGCTGCCGCATCCGTCTCGCAGTTTGGCTCTGTTGCCGACTTCGACTACGAGGCCTTTGATTACAGCGATGGTCTGGACGAAAACGGCTATTGGAGCGGCATCAAAGCGCTGGACTATGTGACCCTGCCGGAGGACTTCGGCTCCATTGCCCTGAAGGAGAACGACCTGACCCCCACCGAAGATGAACTGCAGCAGCAGGTGGACAACCTGCTGAACCAGTACACCTCTTCCCAGCCCGTTACCGGCCGTGCCGCCCAGAGCGGAGATGTTGCCAACATCGATTACACCGGCACCGTGGACGGCGTGGCCTTTACCGGCGGCACTGCCACCGGCTACGACCTGACCCTTGGCAGCGGTTCCTTCATCGATGGCTTTGAGGACCAGATCATCGGGCACAATGTGGGCGATACCTTTGATGTGACCGTCACCTTCCCGGACGGCTACGGCGATTCCACCGATGCCGAGGGCAACACGATCACCCTCAGCGGCAAGGAAGCCGTGTTCAGCGTGACCCTGAACTCCATTTCCGAAAGCGTGACCCCTGAGCTGACCGACGAGTGGGTGGACTCCAACTTTGGCATCAGCGATGATCTGCACACCGTCGACCAGTTGCGCAGCTACTTTAACGATGCGCTGTATGCCACCAACTATGAGAACGCCATCGTGGACTACCTGATGTCGAACTCCACCTTCAAGGAGCTGCCCAGCGAGATCACCAGCTATTACATCCGCATGTTCCTGAACTACTACAACCAGTACGCCACCGCCTACGGCATGGATCTGAATGCTTTTGCCCAGACGCAGGGCTACACCGATGCCGATGCCATGCTGGCCGCATCCGACGCTTACTTTGAGCATCTGGCAAAGCAGGACCTGATCCTTCAGGCCGTGGCCGAGACCAAGAGCCTTGCTCCCACGCAGGAAGAGCTGGACGACGCCAACAGCACCTATGCCGACACCTACGGTGAGAACCGTGCGCACCTGAACGCCCTGCAGTCCTGTGTGCTGGACTGGCTGGAAGAGAATTCCACCGTAGCGTAAAAACACAAGAACCATTTAGAATGCCCTCCGCTTCGCTCTGGGCATAAATAGCGGAAATACTATTTTTTATTAGAGCAATACCGGACAGACTGCGGTCTGTCCGGTATTGCATTTTTCACAGAAGGGGCCGCAAAGAAAAACAGCATCTGAAAGCTCCGGCCCTTCCTGTGAAAAAGCAGCTCCGAAAAGCCCGCAGGCTTTTCGGAGCTGCAAATTAAAGATAAATTATCCTCTGAATATGCCCAGAGCAAAGCGGAGGGCATTTCAAATCGTCAGGCTTTTTCTTTCTTCCCGCCGTTCAGCTTCCAGAGCAGCCAAGCATAGAAGTAATTCATCAGCAGGATGGCGATGCACCACAGCACCGACGCCTGCACGCTCTGGTCATACACCTTCATGAAGGGATATGGCCCATCTACCACGCGCTGGATGTTCAGCCACAAAATGATGCCGCCGTACAGCACCGTGGGCAGCAGCGCCCACTTGACCGTACTGCGGGGCAGGCGCGGTGTGCGCTCCAGCAGCACAAAGGAGAAGATGGCCGCCAGCGGGTTGAGCAGGTGATGGTACAACATGGAGCTGGTGCACAGCATGATGTACCAGCCGTTGCCGTCCTCATACATGGGACCCAGCACGAACACCACCGTGAGAAAGGTCATGGTCAGGCAGCAGGTGGCAATGTACTTGAGGGTGTGCAGCCAGTGCGGCAGTTCCCTGCCGGTAAAGATGCACACCAGCTGGCCCACCGCTACCATGGCGCAGATGCAGGCCGAAAGGATGTTGGAATCCTCGGTGTAAAAAATGAACATCTGCTCTTTGCCCCAATCCCAGCTCATGGGCAGGGCAATGGGCTCCGCCCAGACGATGAACAGGTTCAGTGCGATGGAGAGCAGGCGGCGCACTGTATCAGCAAATTTCTTCATGGAAAGCCTTTCCGTCTTGTAATATTTCCTCGAAAATTTGAAAAAGGGCAGGTCTCCCTGCCCTTTTTCAAAAAACGCTTTATTTTGCGGTGTTGATGAAGCTACGGTTGTCCCACAGGTACTTGATGCCGGAAATGGCCGTCACGGCAGCCACCAGCCAGCACAGCACCATGGAAATGCTGATTACCAGGATCTGCCGCACGCCCTGCTCTGCGCCGGTAGCCGACATGCTTGCAATGGACATGCCAAAGAAGTAGAAGATGATGCTCAGCATCTGCAGCACGGTCTTCACCTTGCCCCACATATTGGCGGCGATCACCTTGCCGTCCTTGGCACCGGCTGCCACCATGCGCAGACCGGACACCGCGAACTCGCGGGCCAGAATGATGCACAGCACCACCGGGCTGCATACGCCGTCCCGCATCATGTAAATGAAGGCCACCGTGGTGAGCAGTTTGTCGGCCAGCGGGTCGGCAAACTTGCCGAAGTCCGTTACCATGTTCCACTTGCGGGCCAGATGGCCGTCCAGAAAATCAGTAAAGCTGGCAACAGCAAAGACGATGCCTGCGATCAGGTAATACGTCGGCTGGAAGGAGCCATCCGCGATGCCGTTCAGGCTGGTGAGAGACACAAAGACCATGAACACCGGCACCAGCAGGATGCGGGTCAAAGTGAGTTTATTGGGCAGATTCATACAGATTCCTCCAATTTGTTATTTTGCAACAGTACCATACAGATCGTAAAGGTCGCTGTCGTCCACCAGAACATCGTAGAACTGGCCGGGGTACAGCGGTTCCTCGCTGGAAACGCACACATTGCCGTCCACCTCAGGAGCATCGCCGGTGGTGCGGCACAGGTACAGACCGCTCTCCTCGTCGATGCCGTCGCAAAGCACATGCACGGTCTGGCCCACCTTTTCGGCCTGCTTCTGGGCCATGATGCCGGTCTGGATCTGCATCACCAGTTCGGCGCGCTTGTCCTTGACTTCCTGCTCGATCTGGCCGTCCATCTTGGCAGCAACGGTGTTCTCCTCGGCAGAATAGGCAAAGCAGCCCAGACGGTCGAACTTTACTTCCTTGACAAAATTGCACAGATCCTCGAACTGCTCCTCGGTCTCGCCGGGGAAGCCTGCGATCAGAGTGGTGCGCAGGGTGATGCCGGGGATCTCGCGGCGCAGCTTGCCGATCACTTCCAGCAGCTCGGCGCGGTTGGAGCGGCGGTTCATATTCTTGAGGATGGTGTCATTGCAGTGCTGGATGGGCAGATCGAGGTAGGGCACCACCTTCTCATTGCGCTTCATGGCGGCAATGAACTCATCCGTGATGCGCTCCGGGTAAGCGTACATAATGCGGATCCACTCGAGGCCCGGCACCTTGTTCAGCTTATCCAGCAGCTCGCAGATGCTGCCGGGCTTGCCCCAGTCCTCGCCGTAAGCGGTGGGGTCCTGTGCGACCACGATCAGCTCTTTCACGCCCTCACCGGCCAGCCAGCGGGCTTCGGCCACGCAGTCGGCCATATCGCGGCTGTGCAGCGGGCCGCGGATGCCGGGGATGGCGCAGTAGTGGCAGCGGTTGTTGCAGCCTTCAGCGATCTTTAAGTACGCATAGTGGGCAGGCGTGCCGATGACACGCTTGCCGCCCAGCGGAAAGTCCTTTTTGGCACCGTAGCTTTCCAGATGGTCCTCACCATGGAACAGGCGGGCCACGATGGTGTCGATGGCCTTGTTGGAGGCACAGCCCACCACCGCGTCCACCTCAGGGATCTCTTCCTCGATCTGGCTGCGGTAGCGCTCGGCAAGACAGCCGGTGACGATGACCTTCAGCTCCGGGTTCTGCTGCTTGTAGGAGCAGGCTTCCAGAATGTTTTCAATGGCTTCGGTCTTGGCGCTCTCGATGAAGCCGCAGGTGTTCACAAGGATCACATCTGCTTCGGCCAGATCGGCCACGGTCTCGTGGCCGGCAGACAGCAGGATGTGCACCATCACATCCAGATCGACCTGATTCTTGGGGCAGCCAAGGGAAATACACGCAATTTTCATAGGGGATGATACTCTCTTTCTCTTTTGAGGGGTGCTTTTTATTCTTCTTCCGCTCTTTTTATCGCTTCTTTTATGACCGAATACGCAAAGCCGCGGCGCTGCAGGGCAGCCACCACAAGGTCGCGGCGGCCATCGGCCAGCTTTTTCATGTAGCGGCTGCGCACCAGAGCGGCGGCAGCTTCCAGCTCCGGGCTTTCGCCGTCTGCGTCCGGGGCATAGACGCTTTCCAGCGCCTGCTCGATCTGCGCGCCGGAAAGGCCCTTCTGCCGCAGGTTCTGGGCCGCCGCACGGCGGCTCTTGCGGGCGGCAAGCAGGCTGTGTGCCCGGGCTTCGGCATAGCGGTCATCGTTTACGTAATCCAGCTCCACCATCTCAGCCACAGCAGCCGCTGCAGCCTGCTCGGTAAAGCCATAGCACAGCCGTTCATACAGCTGTGCCGAGGACATCTCGCGTGAGGCCAGCGCATCCAGTGCGCGGGCGCGGGCCTTGGCCGGGTCGGCGCACTTTTCTTCTTCCGGCTTCGGGCGGCGGCGTTTATAAAAGGACATTTAGTCCTCCACCATGATATCCAGTTCGCTCTCGCTGCTGCGGGCAGGAGCCTTGACCACCGGCTCCTTGGCGTCCTTTGCCGCTTCTGCAGGCTCTTCGGCCTTGGCCGCAGCGCCCTTGCCTGCCGGGCGGCGGGATGCGTACAGCTTGTCGGCATTGGCGCGGATCTGGCCCTCGATGTCATTTGCGATCTCGGGATTGTCCTTCAGGAACTGCTTTGCGTTGTCGCGGCCCTGACCCAGACGGACATCGCCATAGTTGAACCATGCGCCGCTCTTCTGCACGATGCCCAGCTTTACGCCCACATCGATGAGTTCGCTCATCTTGGAAATGCCCTCGCCGAACATGATATCGAACTCTGCCTCACGGAACGGAGGTGCCACCTTGTTCTTGACGATCTTGGCCCGGGTGTGGTTGCCGATGAACTGGCCGGAAGAGTCCTTCAGGCCCTCCACGCGGCGGATGTCGATGCGCACCGAGGCGTAATATTTCAGGGCGCGGCCGCCGGTGGTGACCTCCGGGTTGCCGTACATCACGCCCACTTTTTCACGCAGCTGGTTGATGAAGACGCAGACCGTGTTGGTCTTGCCGATGACCGAAGTCAGCTTGCGCATGGCCTGACTCATCAGGCGGGCCTGCAGGCCCACATGGCTGTCGCCCATTTCGCCCTCGATCTCAGCCCTCGGCACCATGGCGGCAACCGAGTCCACCACGATGGCATCGATGGCACCGGAGCGCACCAGTGCTTCGCAGATCTCCATGGCCTGCTCGCCGGTGTCCGGCTGGCTGACCAGCAGATTGTTGATGTCCACGCCCAGCGCTTCGGCATAGGTGGGGTCCAGTGCGTGCTCCACGTCAATGAAGGCCACTTCGCCGCCCTGCTTCTGGGCTTCGGCCAGAATGTGCAGAGCCAGCGTGGTCTTACCGCTGGATTCCGGGCCGTACACCTCAATGATGCGGCCGCGGGGCACACCGCCCACGCCCAGAGCCAGATCCAGACCCAGACTGCCGGTGGAAATGGCATCCACCTGCATGGAGGCGTTATCACCCAGCTTCATCACGGCACCCTTGCCGAACTGCTTTTCGATCTGGGCCAGCGCAGTGGCCAGCGCATCCTTTTTGGCCTCCGGCTCGGTCTTTTTGGTCGCCGGGGCAACGGTGTTGTTGTTCTGATTTTTTGCCATAGCGTGCTGCTCCTTTTCTTCCTGCTGCCCGCCGTGCGCGGGCTGTCCGTATACTTTCCAGTATAGTATACCACAAAATCAAAATATTACAACAAGAAGTTGTTTCTATTTTCACTTTTATTTTTCGGGTCTGTGGGCAATCATGCACCGGTCATTGCCGCCAAAATCCTTGCGGCACTCAATGTCTGCCCAGCCGTTTGCAGCCAGCAGTGCCGCCACAGCCTGCCGCTGCTGCCAGCCGATCTCCAGCACCAGCGCTCCGCCGGGCCGCAGTGCATTCTGGTAATGCTCTGCAAGGGCACGGTAAAACACAAGGCCGTCCTCCCCCGCTTCCAGCGCCATGGCCGGTTCCTGTGCCACCTCCGGCTGCAGGTGCCGCATTTCCTCGGCGGTGAGGTAGGGCGGGTTGGATACGATCAGATCAAGCTGCCCTTCCGGCAGGCCCTGCCAGTAGGTGAACAGGTCGCCCTCCACCGGCTGCACCGCATAGGCTGGCTTTGCCTTTGCGCGCAGAGCGTTCAGCGCCGGCCCCCAGTCAAAGGCCGGGACATCTGCCTGCTCAAACGCGGTAGGCTCCAGCAAGTCCTCCGTCTGCCCGCCCTGCCCTTTCAGGGCGCAGCGGCAGTTCTTTTCCAGATAAACAAAGGCTTCCGGGCTTTTTTCCACGCAGGTCACCTGCGCCGCCGGGCAGAAGCGCTTGACGCCCAGCCCCAAACAGCCGGTCCCCGCGCAGAGATCCAGCACCCGGGGCGCTGCAATGCCCGTCAGGGTATTGGCAGCCGCTTCCGCTACCACCTCAGTGTCTGCCCGGGGGCAGAGCACACCGGGGCCAACGGCAAGGTCAAAATCCAGAAAGCTCCAGATCCCGCACAGGTATTGCAGCGGTTCCCGCTGCTCACGGCGCGTGCAGAGGGCTTCCAGCTTTTCCGCTTCCTCTGTGGTCAGCACCCGGTCGGAAAGGCGGGCATCCCGCCCGGCTGCCACGCGGAACAGCTCCCGTGCATCGTAATCGGCATCCGGACACCCTGCAGCGGAAAGCCGGGCTTCCACGGCCCGCACCGCTTCGCGCGGGGTCAAACCAGCAATTACCATCTGCCATCCTCCGGGTCCTCGGGCAGCACAGGGGTCACAGCGGTAATGGCCACCTCGATCATGCTGTCGTCCGGTTCAAACACGGTCAGGTGCTGCACCCAGATGCCGGGCTGGCGGATGATGCGGGTGGCAATGTTATCGGACCGGCCGCACCACTTGAGCAGCTCATAGCTGATGCCCATGACCAGCGGCAGAAGCAGCAGCTTGAACAGCACCCGCAGGCCGATGCTGCCCCACGGCAGCACGCTGTAGAGGAACACGCTGACGATGACCACCAGAATGAGGAAGCTGGTGCCGCAGCGCGGATGGAACCGAGTGTACTTGCGCACATTCTCCACGGTCAGCTCATCACCGGCCTCATAGCAGGCAATGGTCTTGTGCTCGGCACCGTGGTACTCAAACACGCGGTGGATCTCCTTCATCTTGGAGATGGCCACCATATAGGTGAGGAAGATGCCAACTTTCAGCACCGCTTCCAGCACCACCTTGGCCCAGCGGCCCAATGTTACAAAGTGGTTCACGCCGCCCACGATGAGGGTGGGCAGCACGGTGAACAGCAAAATCGCCAGCAGTCCGCCCAGTACGGCGGCACAGGCCAGCAGTGCGTCCTCTGCCTTTTTGCCCAAGTGGTCGCCCACCCATTTTTCAAAGGCAGTCTCTTCCTCTTCAGGGTCGTAGTCGTCACCCATGCTCACCTGAGCCGAGTACATCATGTAGCGGTAGCCCACGATCAGGCTTTCGATCATGGAGATGGCACCGCGCACCAGCGGGATCTTTGTCCAGATGCCGTGGTTCTTCACAGGGTCGATCTTGGTCTCAATGGTGCCGTCCGGCTTGCGCACGGCGCAGCAGATGAGCTTCGGGCCGCGCATCATGATGCCTTCCATCAGCGCCTGCCCGCCGACGCTGGTCTTAAAACGTTCCTTTTTGGGTTGATTCATTGGGTTCTCCTATCGGATCATATTTTTCCCGGTTATTTTACCACAGAATTGTGACAAAATCTTCACGCCTTATGGTACAGCGGCAAGCCCAGTGTGACCACTGTGCCGCGGCCCAGCGTGCTCTTGATGTCCATGGTGCCGTCCAGTGCAGTCATGATGGAATCCACCAGCGCAAGGCCGATGCCGCTGCCCCGCACCGAATTGCTGCCCTTGTAGAACTTGGTCTTGACATTCTCAAGGTCTTCCGGCGGGATGCCGCGGCCCTGATCGATGATCTCCGCAAAAGCCTTATATTCGCCCGCCCACAGCTTGACCGTGATGCGCCCGCCGGGGGCCGAGTACTTGATGGCGTTGTCCATGATGTTGATGAACACCTGCCGCAGACGGTCCGGGTCGGCATAGACCGGGATCATCTCCTCCGGCTCGGTGTAGCTGAGCACAAGGCCCTCGCGCTGGATGCGTGCTTCACAGAACAGCACCGCATCGGTCAGCTCTGCCACAAGGTCCAGCGGGCGGCAGTCCATACGGATGCGGCCGTTCTGCAGACGGCTGAAATCCAGCAGCTCTTCCACCATGTTGTACAGGCGGCCCGTCTCGTTGTTGATGATCTCAAGGCCCTTGCGGTAGTTCTCGTCTGCCGGGTCGTCCAGTGTGCGCAGGGTCTCCACCCAGCCCCGGATGGAGGTGAGCGGCGTGCGCAGCTCGTGAGAGACGGAACTGATGAACTCGTTCTTCATCTTCTCGGTCTCTTCCAGCCCTTCGGCCATCTGGTTGATGGTGCCGCGCAGGCGGTCCACCTCGTCGTGCTCGTTGCCAGTGACCGGCAGGCGCACATCCAGCTCACCCCGGGCGATGCTGGCTGCGGTGCGCTCCACCTGTCCCAGCGGCACCACGATGCTGCGGATGAAGTACAGGCCGGACATCACGGTGAAAGCAAGGATCACCGCCGCGATCACAACACTTACCGCGAGGGCGTTCTTGATCTGCGCTCCCACAAGGGTCAGGCTGGTGACAAGACGCATCGCCGCCACATCCTCGGCGGCATAGGGCACCAGATAACAGGCCGCCATCACCAGCTCGCCGGACTGGGTGCGGTAGACCGCCACACCAAGGCCGTCAGAAGCCTCCTGCGCCTGCTCAAAGTCGATGCCGGTCACAATGCCGTCCGCATTTGTGCCGCTGGAGGACGCAATGACCCCGCCATAGCTGTCCAGCAGCATGAACTCGTATTTGTCCTTATCGGCAAACTGCTCCACCATGCGGCGCAGGGCCACGCTGCGGGTAGCCGCCGTGCTCTGCACCGTATCGCCGGTGTACATTTTCAGCTGGCCGGACACCGAAGAGAACCGCCGGTACATGGTCTGCTGCACGCTGTTATAATAGCTGCGTGTGTAGTTGTACAGGAACATGGTTTCGGCCAGCAGCACCAGCAGCACGGTGATGAGCAGGTTGCCCCGCAGCCACCGGCGGGTGATCCCGCTTCTCATTCTTCCCATCTGTAACCGTAGCCCCACACAGTAAGGATATGGGTGGGATGGCTGGGTTCATCCTCCACCTTCATGCGCAGACGGCGGATGTTCACATCCACGATCTTCACGTCACCAAAATAGTTCTCGCCCCACACGCCCTTCAAGATCTTCTCGCGCACCAGCGCAATGCCGGGGTTGCGGAAGAACAGCTCCATGATCTGGAATTCCACCTGCGTCAGCTCAATAGGCTGGCCTGCCTTGAGCAGCACGCGGCGGTTCTCGTCCAGCACAAATTCGCCGCTGGTGAGCATCCCCAGCGGGTTTTCCTTTTCTTTTTCGTCCCCGCCTGCAGTACGGCCGACGCGGCGGCACAGCGCTTTCACACGGGCCAGCAGTTCGCTTACGCTGAAAGGCTTGGTCATATAGTCATCGGCACCAATAGAAAGGCCGCGGATCTTGTCCTGCTCCTGTCCCTTGGCGCTGAGGATGATAATGCCGATCTTCTGATCGGTGCGGCGGATGGTCTCGCACAGGGAGAAGCCGTTCATGCCCGGCAGCATCACATCCAGAATGGCCGCATCGCAGCCCGGCTTCTTCTCCAGCAGCGGCAGAGCCGCCTCGGCGCTTTCGGCCTCCACAGCCTCCATGCCCGCAAGGCGCAGGTTCAGCGCGATCATCTCGCGGATGTTGGCTTCATCTTCAACGACAAGCACTCGTACCATGAACTGTTCCTCCGTTCTTTAGTTGAGCAGATACAGCGCCTTGGACAGGCGGTAATTTTTATCACGGATCTCCACATCCGGGGCAAGCTTCGCCTGCATCTGGCGGGATGCCACGATGCCAAGGCGGATCCAGCCCTTCAGGCTGGAGGTGGTGCGCACCAAACGCAGGGTCATTATCAGCTGGTCTTCGTCCACCGTGCGCAGCTCCACTGCACCATCATATTGTTCGCTGTCGGTCAGTTTGAGGTTGCCCTCCCACTCCATGGGCAGCTCGATATAGCAGTTGGTCTCTTCGTCCAGCAGCCCGAAGCTTTTTTCCGGGTGCGGGCTGGTATAGTCCATCCACACGATAAAATCCATGCGGCGGCTCTGGCTCATGTTCAGCAGGCCCGCTTCGTCCGGCTGGGTGGGGATCTCCACGATGCCGTCGCCGTCCAGATCCTGACTGACCAGACTGGGCACATTGCGCAGGGATGCGGTGTAAAGCTTTTCGGTGCTGATCTGATCGGCAGGCACCATCTGCTGCGTGTCCTCGTCAAAACGCAGCAGCACGCTGGCCAGATTGTTGCCGGAAATGCCGGTCCAGCCATCCAGCACCAGATAATGCCTGCCGTCCGCACCCACACCCGCCGCCACCGAGGCGCAGCCGGCGAACCGATTGGCGGAAAGGCCCATAACAGCCACCTGCTGGAAGCTGCCCTCTTTATCCACGGTCAGCAGTTCGATCTGCACGCCGCCGTCCTCCAGCGTAGACATCAGGATCAGATCCTGATTGCCGCCGCCGGTGATATCCTCCACCAGATACTGCTGGTACTGCTGCTCCAGGATCGTGGAAAGCACGCCGTCGGTGTAGGAATACACAGCCAGATAATGGTCGCCCTGTGCCGCTGTATAACCCACCACCAGTTGGGTGGCATCGCCGGGCTGCAGCTGGGCCAGCCCCACCGACTCTACCGTGTCTGCAAGGCCCTCTACGTTCTGGCGCACATGCCAGATGTCGGCATCATCCTTCTGCAGGATGGCAATGCACACGTTGGAGCTTTGGGCGGTGGTGTAAAGCACGGCGGCATCCTGCCTGCCGTCACCGTCCAGATCCTGCAGCAGGAAAGGCGAAAGCAGGTCGCCCTGCATGGGATATTTGAGCTGTGCGCTCTCCCCCAGCCAGTCGTTCAGGGCAGTCTGCACATCGCCGTAATCGCCGGAAAGCTTGGGCGCACGCAGAAGCTCTTCCACCTGCACCTGTTCACCGGGCATGCTGCAGCCTGCCAGAAGCAGGCACAGCAGCACGCAAGCCAACCACCGGCCAAAATGATTCGGATGTTTCAACCGCTGCGCCTCCTCTGTGTGGAAAACTTGTCCGGCCAAAGGCCGAAAACATGCTATTGTCAGTATACCACGGGGCGGGCGCAATTCCAACACCCGAAAACGAGAAAAGGGGCTGCTGCACCACATTTGGTGCAGCAGCCCCCTCGGGGTCCTGATTTTTATTCTTCGGTCTTGTCAAACAAGCCTTTTTCTTTTGCGGCGTTCCAGGTCAGGCAGGTGCGCAGCTTGCTGACGGGGAAGGCCGGGTGGAATTTATTGTTGTCCGCATCGTCCTTCATCAGATCCTGCTCCACTGCCCAGTGAGCAGCTTTCTGGGCATCGGTGTCGTCCTGCTCGATGTCGCTGTAGAGGGCGGTGCTTACAGGTTCCGGCTTGCCGGCGTGCTCCCACAGCAGCTCGGCCAGCTCGATACGGTTGGAGGGCATGGGGATGCCGGGCATATTGATGACGCGGTAGATGCCGGTGCCGGCTTCATAGATGATCGCACCTGCGGCAGCACCCACGACCACAGCAGAGATCGCGCCCTGAATGTTGCCGGTATCGCTGGGTCCAACCGGGTCGGGTTCAGGAATGGAGTCCTCCGCGAAGGTTGCCGTCACTTCCACATTCTTACTCGGCATGGTAAAGGTCGCCTTGGTGGGGTCGTTCTTGTCCGGGGTCAGGAAGTTGTCTGCTTCCTCACCGCCTACCTTCACCGTCCAGCCGGTGAAGTGCTGTCCCTCCGGCGCAATGGCTGTCAGGTGCACGGTTTCACCCACCGGCACAGTGCTGCCGCTCGGTACGGACGCATCGCTGCCGTCAATGTTCGCAGTCACATGATCGCCGATGTTCAGCGTGGGATTCCCCTCAAAGTTTGCCTTTATTTCCACGTTCTCAGCCGGCATGGTAAAGCTCACTTTGGCGGGGTCGTCCGTGTTCGGCTTCAGGAAGGTGTCCGGGTCTTGCTCAACACCATTCACCTTCACCGTCCAGCCGGTAAAGCGCTCGTTGGCTTTCAGCGCCCTGCGCGTTGCTGTTACAGTATCGCCCTTAGCAGCTTTGGTCTTATCCACAGTGCAGTTTACAGCCGTGATATTATACGGAATATCGCTATAATACGGTTCCGCCTTAACATTATAAGCGGGCATGGTCAGGGTCAGGGTCGCGGTGGTGGCGATGCCATTCTTCAACAGCTTGGCAAGTTCTGTTTCGTCCGTGATTTCACTCTCAGTATCACTTACATTATACAGCTTCCAGCCTGCAAATGTCTTTCCTTCGGGAGCATTTCCGGCAGTCAAAATCACTTCAGTGCCTGCGGCCACAGGAGCCTTCAGTTCTTCAGCTTCGCTCTCAAGCTTTGCAGTGGCATTGACTGTGGTCACAGTGTACAGCGGACGCACATAACCGCATGTATTGCAGTCCTTGTCTTTTGCATTGTCGTAAACATGGGGGGCTTCCTGCGCATCCGTCAGGCCCGGGCAGTTTGCAGTAGTGCACTCCCTCCAGTGTTTGGTACCGTCATGGTTCCACTTGTAATTATGCCAATGCACATTCAGTACGACATTCATTTTTTTGTTGTTTTGTCCGATATCATAATCGTAGCGGAACGTCTTGGAATTGGGGTCAACCGTAAGGATATTTTCATTTTCATTGATTGTGCCGCCACCTGTAGCAGTTGCTTTGCTTGCGTCAAATTTTCCCGGCAAAGTGGTAAGGTCAAACTTTCCATCACCTTCAACTGCAATATTATAGCTGCAGTCCTTCCCAATAAACGTCTCCAAAGCCGTATTGTTCGTTGCATCCAGCGACGTCAGATTTGTATTAGAAACATCCAACTTCTCCAGATTCGTGTTCGCACTTACATTCAATTCCGTCAGATTTGTATTAGAAACAAGCAACTTCTTCAGATTCGTGTTCGCACTTACATCCAATACACTCAGTGGATTTTTTGCGCAGCTTAACACTTCCAACTCTGTCTGATTTCCCAGATCCAGATTGCTCAATTTATTCTCATAACACCAGAACTCTTTAAGTTTTTTATTTTCACTGACATCCAATTTCGTCAGATTGTTGTGTCCGCAGACTAATCTCTCTAATTCCTTGTTTTGACTTACATTCAATGTACCCAAGGAGTTTTCTTTACAAGAAAAATCTTTCAGCTTCTTATTTTCGCTCACGTCGATCGACTGTAACTTATTACCGTCACAGTAGAACTCTTTCAATAGCGGCAGCTCGCTTACATCCAGCTCTTCCAATTTGTTGTATATACAGTTAATCTTTGACAGATTTTTGTTATTGCTCAAATCTATCGTTTCTATCGTTGTCAGATTATCATAATAGCACTCGAGGAGCCAGATGTTCGTAAAAAACTGGATTCCCTTTAAGTTACTTATTTCTTTATTATCACAAGTAATCCACTTTGCGTTCGCGATCTCACTTGGGCTGAAACGGTTGTCGAGATTTTTATCCCATTCTCCCGCCACATAGTCTCTAAAATTTTTGTCCGGAAAGTTTTTCTCGTTGATTGCAATATACCCCTCCGGCACAGCAGCATCCGCCTGCGCACTCACGCCATTTTCCGGTTCTGCCGCCCCCGGCTCCGCCGCAAATGCGCCCACCGGCAGAACCGACAGCATCATGCACACCGCAAGTGCTGCACTGAGAAGTCTCGTACTCTTTTTTCTCATGTTCTCTTCCTCTTTTCGTTTGTTATTTTGCAGGCACCCACCCCAAAAGGCACCGTCTGCATTTTAAGTTTACCCCCCCCCCCATACAACATATCAAGAGGCATTTTGCTAGAAAATAGGTTCGAGTTTTTTAGTGGAATTGTTGAAATGTTTGCGGTTTTGCCCACTATTCCCGGGAACATTCAGAAGCAATGAAAATGCCACGCAAAAAAAAAGCCCTCTCCCATTGCTGGGAAAGGGCTTTTGAACACTGTATCAAACAGTCAGAGCAGATCAGACGAGCTCCAGAACTGCCATCTCAGCAGCGTCGCCGCGGCGAGCGCCGATCTTGATGATGCGGGTGTAGCCGCCGTTGCGGTCAGCGTACTTGGGGCTGATCTCATCAAACAGCTTCTTTGCAACATCTTCCTTGGTGATGTAGGCATAAACCTGACGCTTGGTGTGCAGGTCGCTTGCCTTGCCAAGGCTGATCATCTTCTCGGCCATGGAACGAACGTCCTTAGCGCGAGTGACAGTGGTCTCAATCTTGCCATTCTCTAACAGGTAGGTAACCATAGCACGCATCATAGCGTTGCGGCTGTCGCTGGTTCTACCGAGCTTTCTGGTACCGGGCATCCCGTTTCACTCCTTAATTATTTTTAGTTATCGTCATCCGTGTTCAGCTTGAAGCCCAGAGAATCCAGCTTTGCCATGACCTCTTCCAGGCTCTTGCGACCGAGGTTGCGGACCTTCATCATCTCGTCCTCGCTCTTGCTGACCAGATCTTCCACCGTGTTGATGCCTGCGCGCTTCAGGCAGTTGAAGGAACGCACGCTCAGATCCAGCTCTTCAATGGTCATTTCCAGAGCCTTTTCCTTGTCGTCGTTGGTCTTCTCCACCATGATCTCAGCGCCGGCTGCCTCATCGGACAGGTTGACGAACAGGTTCAGGTGCTCGGTCAGCACACGGGCAGCCAGAGAAACGGCTTCCTGCGCATTGATCGTGCCATCGGTCCAAACCTCAATGGTCAGCTTGTCATAATCGATCGCCTGGCCAACACGGGTGCTCTCGACGTTGTAGTTCACCTTGAGCACAGGGGTGTAAATGCTGTCAACGGGAAGAGTGTTGATATCGTTCTTCTCGATGATAGCCTGTTTGTTGCGCTCTGCGGGCACATAGCCGCGGCCCTTATCGAAGGTCAGCTCCATGACGAGCTTGCCGCCCTCGCCCAGGGTTGCGATGTGCCACTCAGGGTTCAGAATTTCGATGTCGTCGCCCTGCTTGATGTTGTCAGCGGTGACCTCACAGGGGCCGACTGCCTCAACACGCACTGTCTTCGGACCATCGGTGTACAGCTTTGCAGCAATACCCTTCAGGTTCAGGACAATTTCGGTAACGTCTTCCTTGACGCCCTCAATGGTGGAGAACTCGTGAACCACGCCATCAATCTTGACGCTGGTCACGGCGACACCGGGCAGAGAGGAAAGAAGCACACGACGCAGGCTATTGCCCAGTGTGATGCCAAAGCCACGCTCCAGCGGTTCTGCCACGAATTTGCCGTAGCGGCCGTCCGGGGACAGGCTTGCCGTTTCGATTTTGGGACGTTCAATCTCCATCATATCTATGCCCTCCTTGTCAAACCGGCGCTGCCGCCGGCCCATTATTAAATTCTTTCAAAGAAAAGAATGCGAAAGTGAGCCGTCCACGGGGAAGGCCCAGCCTTCTTAATGGATTACTTGGAGTACAGCTCGACGATGAGGTGCTCTGCGACTTCGTAGTCGATATCGCTGCGCTCGGGCAGCTTTGCGACAACACCCTTCAGAGAACCGGTCTCACGGTTCAGCCATGCGGGCAGAGCAACAACGGGAGCCTCGGGGCCGGTCAGCTTTGCAAACTTTGCAGAGCTGCGGCTGGACTCGCGCACTTCGATCACGTCGCCAGCCTTCACCTGGTAAGAAGGAATGTTGACCTTCTTGCCGTTGACGGTGAAGTGAGCGTGGGACACCAGCTGACGAGCGTCGCGGCGGGTCTGAGCAAAGCCCAGACGGAACACGACGTTGTCCAGACGGCACTCCATGATCTGCAGCAGGTTCTCACCAGTCTTGCCGGGGCGGGCCTCAGCACGCAGGTAAGCATTGTGGAACTGCTTTTCCAGAACGCCGTAGATAAACTTGACCTTCTGCTTCTCCTTCAGCTGAGATGCGTACTCAGACTGCTTCTTGCGCATGTTGCCATTGGAGTTGCGGGTGGTATTCTTCTTTGCATAGCCCATGACCGCAGGAGAAATGCCCAGGGCCTTGCAACGCTTTGCGATAGGCTGCGTATTCTTTGCCATAATTCAATTTCCTCCTTCGATCAGACACGACGGCGCTTCGGGGGACGGCAGCCATTGTGGGGGATGGGAGTCACGTCCTTGATCAGGGTGACTTCCAGGCCGGTAGCCTGCAGCGCACGAATAGCGGACTCACGGCCAGCGCCGGGGCCCTTGACGTAGACCTCAACGGTCTTCATGCCATGCTCGATAGCAACCTTGGCTGCGGTCTCAGCAGCAGACTGGGCTGCGAACGGAGTGCTCTTACGGCTGCCGCGGAAGTTCAGGGAGCCGGAGGAGCACCAGGACACTGCATTACCCTGCAGGTCGGTGATGGTGACAACAGTATTGTTGAAGGTAGACTGGATATGAGCCTGACCAGCAGCAATGTTCTTGCGCTCTTTGCGCTTCATGCGGACATTAGCGCCCTTCTTGGCATTATTTGCACTTGCCATTTCTCAAATCCTCCTTACTTCTTCTTGTTAGCGACAGTGCGCTTGGGACCCTTGCAGGTACGTGCATTGGTCTTGGTACGCTGGCCGCGGCAGGGCAGATTCTTGCGATGGCGGGTGCCACGGAAGGACTGGATCTCAACCAGGCGCTTGATGTCCAGAGCAACGTTGCGGCGCAGGTCGCCTTCAACGATGATGTTAGCCTGATCGATGTAGTCACGGATCTTAGCCTCTTCTTCCAGAGTCAGGTCCTTGACGCGGGTATCGGGGTTGATGCCAGTTGCTTCCAGGATCTTGTTAGCAGTGGTCTGGCCGATACCATAAACGTAGGTGAGACCCACCTGAACGCGCTTCTCGCGGGGCAGGTCAACGCCGGCAATACGTGCCATAGTAGTTTCCTCCAAAAATCATCCCATGTCAGTGTCGGGGTCTGCGCCGGGACTCTACGCACTTGACCCCCAGGCGCCCGAATTAGCCCTGGCGCTGCTTATGCTTGGGGTTCTGGCAGATGACCATCACGCGGCCTTTGCGGCGGATGACCTTGCACTTTTCGCAGATGGGTTTCACGGAAGGCTTGACCTTCATGATGTTGAACCTCCTTTTGGTTGATACCCTGGTGCTTATTTGGAGCGCCAGGTGATGCGGCCCTTAGAAAGATCATAGGGCGACATTTCCACGGTAACCTTGTCCCCGGGCAGGATACGGATGAAATTGGTCCGCAGCTTGCCGGAGATGTGCGCTAAGAGGATGTGACCGCTGGGAGTGAGCTTCCCGGTGTTCTTATCCTCGCTCAACATTTCCACCTTAAAGATGGCGTTGGGCATGGCTTCACGCACAATGCCTTCGATCTCGATAACGTCTTCCTTAGACAAGCTATTTGCCTCCTCATTGGATCTGCTCAGTTTGTCGTTGAACCTGAACCGGTGCCTTTGCCTTGGAACCCTGAAAGCGCCGCGGTTTTCGCGTGCCTGCGCCCGTTTGACCGCAGCTTGCCGCTTCAGCGTTCTCCAGTTCCAGTGCCGGTCCACAGACGGACAGGCGGCGATGATCGCCACATACTTCATCTTTCGCGGCACAAAATCCGCAAAACGGGCAGAAAATCCCTGTCCGCCGAGGAAGTATCTGGCTTCCACAGCCATTTATAGATTATACACCTTTTGTTGTCAATTTGCAAGAGGTTTTTTCCGTATTTCCGATAAAAAATTCTCGAAATTCAAAAGCTGTCCTTTCTCTCCCCGGTCTTGGTTTTTCTCCACCGCAAAGATGAAACTTTTTCACCAAAAGTTGTCATAATTGCACAAACAGCAGGTCTGTCCCTGCAAAAACGCCGCCTGCGGCGGAGCATTTCTGCTCTTCACAGGCGGCGCTTCTCATATTTCAGGGATCAGCTTACTTCAGGCTGAACTTTTCCGGGTCAAAATCCGGGTCATCCCAGAAGCGGGTCATGATCTCAGTGTGATCCTTCAGGATCGCATTGGAGTGCTCAAAGTGCGCAGCCAGACCACCGTCCTTGGTCTTGACGGTCCAGCCGTCCTTGGACTGGGTGATCTTGCAGTCGTACTGGCAGATCATGGGCTCAATGGCAATGGTCATGCCGGGCACAAGGCGCGGGCCGCGGCCCTGATGGCCGTAGTTGGGCACTTCCGGGTCCTCGTGCAGCTCACGGCCGGTGCCGTGGCCCACGAACTCGCGGACGACCGAGAAACCGGCATCCTCGCAGTAGCTCTGCACGGCATAGCCAATGTCGCCGATGCGGTTGCCGGCCACAGCCTGCTCGATGCCCTTATAAAGAGCAGCCTTGGTCACATCCAGCAGGCGCTGTGCTTCCAGATCGACCTTGCCCACCGCATAGGTGCAGGCATTGTCGCCGTTGAAGCCGTCGATCTTTGCGCCGGTGTCGATGCTGACGATATCACCGGGACGAATGACGATGTCATGCGAAGGGATACCATGGATGATGGTATCGTTCAGGCTGATGCAGGCCGTGCCCGGAAAGCCATACAGACCCTTGAAATTGGGGGTTCCGCCGTGCTTCACGATGAAGTCGTAGATCAGCTTATCCAATTCCCATGTGGTCATACCTGCTTCGATATGCTCACCGCCGTACTTCAGGGCAGCTGCGCTCAGGGCATTTGCCTTGCGCATGCCGTCCAGCTCTTTCGCATTTTTGATCTGAATCACGATTATGCCTCCAAAGCTTTCATGACTTCAGCCGTGGTCTCCTCGATGGAGGGGCAGAACTTGATCTCTGCCAGCTTGCCGCGGGTACGGTAGAACTCCACCAGCGGCTCGGTCTGCTCATGATATGCTTTCAGACGATCCAGTACGGTGGCAGGCTGGTCGTCCTTGCGGATGACGGTCTTGCCGCCGCACAGGTCGCATACACCCTCGACCTTGCTCTTCTTGTTGACGATGTGGTAGCTTGCGCCGCACTTCTCGCAGACGCGGCGGCCGCTCATGCGGTCAACGATCACATTGTCCTCGACCTGCAGCTCCAGCACCTTGTCGATGCGGATGCCCATGGTCTCGATGGCCTCGGCCTGAGCGATGGTGCGGGGCACACCGTCCAGGATAAAGCCGTTTGCACAGTCCGGCTGAGCCAGACGCTCTTTCAGGATGCCGATGATGACCTCATCGGGCACCAGAGCGCCAGCGTCCATAAAGCTCTTTGCCTTCAGGCCCATCTCGGTGCCTTCCTTGACAGCAGCGCGCAGAATGTTGCCGGTGCTGATGGAGGGGATGTTCAGCTTGGCGCAGATGATCTCGGCCTGAGTGCCCTTACCAGCACCAGGTGCGCCCAACAGGATCAGATTCATAGGATCATTCCTTTCCTTTGTTAGAGGATGTAAACTCCAAAAAAGTAAAAAAGCACTGAAAAGTTCGAGCGTACTCTCCTTTCCAGTGCTTTCTCACATCTTAATTATTGTGGATCAACCAAGGAAACCCTTGTGGTTGCGCATCGTCATGAAGCTGTCGAGGCTACGGGTGGTATCAAGTGCCACACCAACCACAATCAGCAGGCTGGTACCGCCCAGCTGGATGCTCATACCGGTCAGGTTGCCCAGAATGATCGGCAGCACAGCCACCGCAGCCAGGAAGATGGCACCGATGAGGGTGATCTTGTTCAGGGTGCGGGTGATGAAATCGCTGGTCGGCTTGCCGGGACGGAAGCCGGGGATCGAGCCGTTGTTGCGGCGCAGATTGTTGGCGATCTCAACGGGGTTGTACTGGATGGCCACATAGAAGTAGTTGAATGCCAGAATCAGCAGCAGGTAAATCACAACGTACAGCCAGGAGGTGTAGTTGAAGGTGTGGAAGAATGCATACCACACCGGGTGTGCCTGCTGGTCGATCTGCAGGAAGCTGCCGATGGTGCCCGGGATGGACACCAGAGCCGAAGCGAAGATGATGGGCATAACGCCGCTCATATTCAGCTTCAGGGGCAGATAGCTGTTCTGACCGCCCATCTGCTTGCGGCCTACCACGCGCTTTGCGTACTGAATGGTGATGCGGCGCTCTGCGTTGGTCATGACGACCACGAAGACCACAGCCACCAGTGCCAGCACGATCAGCAGCGGCAGGAAGAAGTAGTACTGGGGCTTGCCGGACGCTGCCTGAGTCAGCAGACCCTTGACAGAGGTGTACAGCGAAGACCAGTTAGAGACGATCGAAGCAAAGATGATGAGCGAGACACCGTTGCCGATGCCCTTGTCATCGATCTGCTCACCGCACCATGTGATCAGCTGTGCGCCAGCCACAAAGGTTGCGATGATGACGATGGCGGCAAAGATGCCGGCACCGCCGGAAACGTACTTCAGTGCGCCCATATTGCGGATCACGAAGTAGTAGCCGATGCTCATGATCAGAGCGACCACAGCACCTGCGTACCGGTTGATCTGCTGCAGCTTCTGCTGGCCGTCGGCTTCCTTTGCCAGATTTTCCAGCGCGGGAATTGCCACGGTGAGCAGCTGCACAATAATGGAGGCGTTGATATAGGGTGTCACACCTAACGCGAAGAGCGTGCAACGGGCCAGAGCACCACCGCTCATCATGTTCAGATAGGAGAGCATGTCGCCGTTTGCGAACATCTGCGTCAGCGCAGAGCCGGAAACGAACGGAACGGGGATGGCACAGCCCAGACGGTACACCACGAGGATCGCCAGCGTGAACAGGAGACGATTTTTAAGCTCGGGGATCTTCCATGCGTTACGGAATGTCTGGAACACCTTACATCACCTCAGCCTTTCCGCCTGCCTTCTCGATTTTCTCTTTGGCAGAAGCGGAATAGGCTGCGGCCTTCACGGTCAGAGCCTTGGTCAGCTCGCCGTTGCCCAGAACCTTAACGCCGTCCAGAGTCTTCTTGACCAGACCCTTTGCCTTCAGAGCCTCGGTATCGACGACATCGCCGGCATTGAAAGCAGCTTCCAGATCAGCCACGTTGACGATGGCGTACTGGGTAGCAAAGATGTTGTTAAAGCCAACCTTGGGCAGGCGGCGTGCCAGAGGCATCTGGCCGCCCTCGAAACCAGCGTGCTTCACGCCGGAACGGGCCTTCTGGCCCTTGCTGCCGAAGCCGGCAGTCTTGCCATTGCCGGAGCCAATGCCGCGGCCCTTGCGGGTCACAGCCTTGTTTGCGCCGGGAATCGCGTGCAATTCATGAAGTTTCATTATGCGTATACCCCCTGCTATTAGGCTTCGGTGACGCTGAGCATAAAGCCGATCTTTGCGATCTTGCCCTGCGTAGCGGCATTGTCAGGCTGAACGGTAACGTCGCCCGGCTTCTTCAGGCCCAGAGCCTCAGCGGTAGCGATCTGCTTAGCGCCGCGGCCAATCAGGCTCTTCTTCAGCTCGATCTTGAGCATCTTATCTGCCATGGTTTGTTACCTCCTTAACCCAGAATTTCTTTCACGGTCTTGCCGCGCTTCTCAGCGACAGACTCAGCGCTGACCAGGCCGCACAGACCTGCGAAGGTAGCAGAAACAACGTTGATGGGGTTGTTGGAACGCATAGACTTCGCACGGATGTCCTTGATGCCAGCAGCCTCAATGACGGCACGCACAGGGCCGCCGGCGATCATACCGGTACCAGGTGCAGCCGGCTTGAGCAGAACGGCGCCTGCGCCGTACTTGCCGACGATCTCGTGGGGGATGGTGGTGCCCTTCAGGGCAACCTTGTGCATGTTCTTCTTAGCAGCAGCTTCGCCCTTGCGGATTGCCTCAGGCACTTCGCCGGACTTGCCGATGCCGTAACCAATGGTGCCCTTGCCGTCGCCCACGACAACCAGAGCGGCAAACTTCATGATGCGGCCGCCCTTGACAGTCTTGGAAACGCGGTTGATGGAGACAACCTTGGTGATCATGCCGTCGTCTTCACGGTTTCTCATAGCCATAATGTGTTTCCTCCTCTCATTACAGCTTCAGGCCGCCCTCACGGGCGCCATCAGCCAGGGCCTTAACACGGCCATGATAAACGTAGCCACCACGGTCGAACACGACCTCGGTGATGCCCTTTTCCAGAGCCTTTGCTGCGATCTTCTTGCCGATCTCAGCAGCGGCCTCGACGTTGCCGCCGTTGCCGTTGAAGTCCTTGTCCATAGTAGAAGCCGACACCAGAGTCACGCCCTGCTCATCATCGATGATCTGAGCGTAAATGTGCTTGGCGGAGCGGAAAACATCCAGGCGAGGACGTGCTGCGGTGCCGCTGATCTTGTTACGAACGCGGCGATGACGACGAAGACGAGCTTCGTTCTTGTCGATCTGCTTAACCATTGTCTTTCACTCCTTACCTTATTTCTTGCCCTTGCCGGCCTTGCCTTCTTTGTGCTTGACAACCTCGCCCTCGTAGCGAATGCCCTTGCCCTTGTAAGGCTCGGGCGGCTTCTTGGCGCGGATCTCGGCAGCATACTGGCCGACCTTCTGCTTGTCAATACCGGTAACGGTGAAGTGGTTGGGATCCTGCCACACGATGGTGCAGTCCTCAGTATCAGGAATGTTCACCTGATGAGAGAAGCCCAGGTTCATGACCAGGTTGGAGCCCTGCTTCTGGCAGCGCAGACCAACGCCCACGATCTCCAGCTTCTTCTCGTAGCCGTTCACAACACCGTTCACCATGTTGGCGATGTTGGTACGGGTCAGGCCGTGCAGGCTGCGGGCCTGGGGTTCGTCATTGGGGCGGGTAACCAGAACTTCATTGCCCTCGACCTTGACGGTCATCAGGGGATGATAGTTGGAATTCAGGCTGCCCTTGGGGCCCTTGACGGCGACGTGATGTGCTGCCTCATCGACAGTGACAGTAACGCCGGCAGGAATGACGATGGGTTTTCTTCCAATTCTCGACATTGTCTTTTACCCCTTTCTTACCACACGTAGGCCAGGACTTCGCCGCCGACGTGTGCAGCACGTGCAGCCTTATCAGTCATGATGCCCTTAGAGGTGGAAATGATTGCGGTGCCCAGGCCCTTCATGACCTTGGGCATATCCTCGCAGTTGGTGTAGATGCGCAGGCCGGGCTTGGACACGCGGCGCAGACCAGCGATAACGGGCTCGCCGTTAGCCTGATACTTCAGGGTGACAACGATGGTGCCCTGAACGGTGTCGTTCTTGACCTGCATGCCCTTGATGTAGCCCTCGTCAACCAGAATCTGGCAGATAGCCTTCTTCATGTTGGAAGCGGGGATCTCCACAGAAGGGTGTTTGGCAGTGCTAGCGTTGCGGATGCGAGTCAGCAGGTCCGCGATAGGATCAGTAATCTGCATTTGCCACTAACCTCCTTAGATTAGCTCTCGTTTGTTTTATAATGATACCGCCCCGAAACATCGTTGCCCCGGGGCGGATATCCGACAAATTATCCGGCCCTCTGGCTTGATTACCAGGAAGCCTTCTTCACGCCCGGGATCTCGCCCTTGTAGGCCAGCTCACGGAAGCACACACGGCACACGCCGTACTTGCGCAGCACGGAGTGGGGACGGCCGCAGATGCGGCAGCGGGTGTATGCACGGGTAGAGAACTTAGCAGGACGAGACTGCTTCAGCTTCATAGACAGTTTAGCCATTGTAGAAATCTCCTCCCTTAGTTGTTCTCTGCGAACGGAGCGCCCAGAGCCTTCAGCAGCTCCTTGCCCTCTTCGTCAGTCTTGGCAGTGGTGACAAAGCAGACATCCATGCCGCGGACTGCATCGACCTTCTCGAAGTCGATCTCGGGGAAGATGATCTGCTCCTTGATGCCGCATGCAAAGTTGCCGCGGCCGTCAAAACCGTTGCCGTTGATGCCGCGGAAGTCGCGGACACGGGGCAGTGCGATGTTGAAGAAGCGATCGACAAACTCATACATACGCTCACCGCGCAGGGTGACCTTGCAGCCGATGGGAGTGCCCTGGCGCAGCTTGAAGTTAGCAACGCTCTTCTTGGCACGGCACACAACTGCCTTCTGGCCAGTGATCTGGCCCAGATCCTTCATGACAGCTTCCAGGATCTTCTCGTTGTCCTTGGCTTCGCCGCAGGCAACGTTGATGACGACCTTGTCCAGCTTGGGGATCTGCATAACGCTCTTGTAACCGAACTTGGAGTTCAGAGCAGGAGCAATTTCATTGACATACTGTTCTTTCAAACGAGCCATTGTTCCTTACTCCTTTCTTACAGCTCAGCGCCGCACTTCTTGCAGACGCGAACCATCTTGCCGTCCTTCTCGACGTGGCCCACACGCACGGCCTTGCCGCACTTGGGGCAGATGGGCATGACCTTGGATGCGTACATAGCACCCTCAGCCTTGACGATGCCGCCCTGCTCACCCTGACGACGAGGCTTGACGTGCTTGGTAACCATGTTCTGGCCCTCAACGATGACCTTGTTCTCAGAGGGGCTGACCTGCAGGACCTTACCAGTGTGGCCCTTGTCCTTGCCGCTGATGATCATAACGTTGTCGCCGGTTTTAACATGAAGATTATTCATTTTTAAAACCTCCTTACAGCGATTCCGGAGCCAGGCTCAGGATCTTGGTGTAGCCGGCATCGCGCAGCTCGCGAGCAACGGGTCCAAAGATACGGGTACCCTTGGGGCTCTTGTCGGCCATAACGATAACGGCGGCGTTCTCATCGAAACGGATGTAGGAGCCGTCGTCGCGGCGCACGCCATGCTTGCTGCGCACGATGACAGCCTTCACAACGTCGCCCTTCTTAACGGAGCCGCCGGGGGCTGCCTTCTTGACAGAGCAGACCACGACGTCACCAATGTTTGCGTATCTCTTGCGGGTGCCGCCCAGCACGCGGAAGCACATCAGCTCCTTGGCACCGGTGTTGTCGGCAACTTTGAGATAAGTTTGCATCTGAACCATATCAGATATCTCCTTTCAAACTGTTCAAAGCAGCGGGCAAATTACTTTGCCTTCTCAACGATACGGACCAGGCGCCAGCGCACATCCTTGGACAGGGGGCGGCACTCCATGATCTCAACACGGTCACCGATGCCGCACTCGTTCTGCTCATCACGAGCCTTGAACTTGGCGGTACGCTTCAGGATCTTCTTGTACAGGGGGTGCTGCACGCTATCCTTAACGGCAACCACGATGGTCTTATCCATCTTGTCGGACACGACGACGCCGACGCGGGTCTTTCTCAGATTACGTTCTTCCATCGTTTAACCTCCTTACTGCTTCTCAGCCAGAACGGTCATCACGCGAGCGATGTCCTTCTTGACTGCTTCGATGCGGCCGGGGTTCTCCAGCTGGTTGATGGCATGCTGGAAGCGCAGGTTAAACAGCTCGGCCTTCAGGTCTGCCAGCTTGCTGGTCAGCTCTGCGGTCTGCATTTCGCGGAGTTCATTAGCCTTCATTGGTGCCATCCTCCTTCACGGAGTCCTCACGGACAACAAATTTGCACTTGATGGGCAGCTTGTGCATAGCCAGGCGCAGTGCCTCACGAGCAGTTGCCTCATCGACATCTGCCAGCTCGAACAGAACGCGGCCCGGCTTCACAACAGCGACCCAGTATTCGGGAGAGCCTTTACCGGAACCCATGCGGGTCTCAGCGGGCTTTTCAGTCACGGGCTTATCGGGGAAGATCTTGATCCACACCTTGCCGCCACGCTTGATGTAACGAGTCATGGCAACACGAGCAGCCTCGATCTGGGTGGAAGAGATCCATGCCGGCTCCAGAGCAACAAGGCCGTACTGGCCCTGGCACACCACGTTGCCGCGGGTAGCCTTGCCGGTCATGCGGCCGCGCTGAACGCGGCGGTACTTAACACGCTTAGGCAGTAACATTACTTGTTGCCTCCTTCCTTCTTCTGAGCGGTCTTAGCGCTCTTCAGGACTTCGCCCTTGTAGACCCACACCTTGACGCCGATGCGGCCGTAGGTGGTAGCAGCCTCTGCAAAGCCGTAGTCAATGTCAGCACGCAGGGTCTGCAGGGGGATGGTGCCCTCGTGATAGCTCTCGGTACGAGCGATATCAGCGCCGCCCAGACGGCCGGAGCACATTGCCTTGATGCCCTTTGCGGGAACGGTTGCGCGATCGCGGGGGCTCATGGCATTGCGCATGCACTGCTTCATGGCACGGCGGAAGGTCACGCGGTTCTCCAGCTGACGAGCGATATCCTCAGCAACCAGCTGAGCGTTGGTAGCAGCGCTCTTGACCTCGATGACGTTGACGATGACAGTCTTGCCATACTCCTTGGTCAGCTTGTTCTGCAGAGCAACGCGCTCTTCGCCGCCCTTGCCGATGACCATGCCGGGCTTAGCGCAGTAGATGTTGACAGTTACGCGAGGAGCGGAAGTGGACGGGTCCACAGTACGCTCGATCTCGATCTTGGGCACACCAGCATCCTTCAGCTGAGCCTTCAGCTCAGTGCGGATCTTGTGGTCCTCGACGAGGTTATCGCTGAAATCCTTCTTGGAGGCAAACCAGCGGCTGTCCCAGTCTTTAATAACGCCGACACGAATGCCGTGCGGATTTACTTTCTGGCCCATTGTTTTCCCTCCTTACTCTTTCTCTTTCAGAACAACGGTCATGTGGCTGGTGCGCTTCAGGATGCGGTAGCCGCGGCCCTGTGCACGAGGCATCATGCGCTTCAGCGTCGGGCCGGGGCAGACGTAGCACTCGGCGACGTAGAGGTTGTTCTTGTCCATATTGAAGTTGTTTTCCGCATTAGCGGCTGCAGACTTCACCAGCTTCAGAAGGGGCTCACAAGCTGCCTTCGGGGTGTACTGCAGGATTGCCAGCGCTTCGTCCAGGGGCTTGTTACGGATCAGATCCATAACGATAGACACCTTACGAGGACTAATGCGGGCATAACGAAGAATTGCCCGAGCTTCCATGTTGTGTTCCTCCCTCTATTACTTAGAATTACCAGTGTGGCCCTTGAAGGTACGGGTGGGAACGAACTCACCCAGCTTGTGGCCAACCATGTCCTCAGTCACATACACAGGCACATGCTTGCGGCCGTCGTGGACGGCAAAGGTGTGACCAACGAATTCGGGGAAGATCGTGGAGGCGCGGCTCCAGGTCTTGATGACCTGCTTCTTGCCGGAAGCGTTCATCGCTTCAACGTGCTTCATAAGAGCAGCCTGGACGAAAGGTCCTTTTTTAATGCTTCTACCCATTGTCTTAAACTCCTCTCTTACTTACCTGCACGCTTCACGATCAGCTTATCGGAGCGCTTATGATGCTTGCGAGTCTTGAGACCCAGAGCGGGCTTGCCCCAGGGAGTCATAGGACCGGAGTGACCAACAGGTGCGCGGCCCTCGCCACCACCGTGGGGATGGTCGCAGGGGTTCATGACGGTACCACGGCTGCCGGGACGCACGCCCATGTGGCGCTTGCGGCCAGCCTTGCCCAGGTTGACGTTCTCGTGGTCGATGTTGGAAACCTGACCGATGACTGCAGTGCAGTTCACGGGCACGTTGCGCATCTCACCGGAGGGCAGACGAACCAGAGCGTAGCCATTCTCCTTAGCCATCAGCTGAGCCATGTTGCCAGCGGAACGAACCAGCTGAGCGCCGCGGCCGGGATACAGCTCGATGTTGTGGATGATGGTACCGACGGGGATGTTCTCGAAGGGCAGGCAGTTGCCGGGCTTGATGTCGGCAGACTTGCTGCTGATGACCACATCGCCCACCTTCAGGCCATCGGGAGCAATGATGTAGCTCTTGACGCCATCGGTGTACTCGACCAGAGCGATGAATGCGCTGCGGTTCGGATCGTACTCGAGAGTCTTGACGGTAGCGGGCATATCGGTCTTCTGACGCTTGAAGTCGATGACACGATACTTGGTGCGGTTGCCGCCGCCCTGATGACGGACGGTGATGCGACCGGTGTTGTTGCGGCCGCTGTGCTTCTTCATGGGCTCCAGCAGGCTGCGCTCGGGAGCGACCTTAGACAGGACGCTGTAATCCGTGACGGTCATGCCGCGGCGGCCCGGAGTAGTGGGGCCATACTTCTTGATAGCCATAGTGCTATTCTCCTTTGTTTATCTTATGAATTATTATCGGGGTCATATCCCCATAGAGGAACCCTCGGCGGGTTCGGCTTAGACCATGCTGTTGAAGAACTCGATTTCCTTGGAGTCCTTGGTCAGGGTCACGATAGCCTTCTTGGATGCAGCGGTGTAACCGGCGTGCATGCCCTGGCGGCGGAAACGGCCGCGCACAGAGATGGTGTTGACCTTTGCGACCTTAGCGCCCGGGAACAGGACCTCAACGGCCTGAGCGATCTCGACCTTGGTAGCATCGGTAGCGACCTTGAAGGTGTACTTCTTGTCAGCGATGCCAGCCATGGAGTTCTCGGTAATGACCGGCTTCAGGATGATATCATGTGCGGTTTTCATTAGCCAAGCACCTCCTCGAGCTTCTTAGCTGCGTCGACGCTGATGATCAGCTTGTCGGCGTTCAGCACATCGTAGGTGTTCACGCTGCCTGCGAAGGTGGTCTTCACACCGGCAATGTTGCCAGCGCTCTTGACGAACTTTGCATCGACAGTCTCATTGACCAGCAGGTTCTTCTTGCCGGCGCCAACAGCGTTCAGCATTGCAACCACGGTCTTGGTCTTGTACTCATCGCAAGCGAACTTGTCAACAACGACCATGTTGCCATTGGCAGCCTTGTCGGACAACACGCTCAGCAGAGCCAGGCGCTTGACCTTGTTGTTGATGTGGTAGTTGTAGCTGCGGGGCTTGGGGCCCAGAGCGACGCCGCCGTGAGTCCACTGCGGTGCACGGATGGAACCCTGACGAGCGTGGCCGGTGCCCTTCTGACGCCAGGGCTTCTTGCCGCCGCCGGAAACTTCCATGCGGATCTTGGTGTTCTGGGTGCCCTGACGCTGGTTGGCCAGGAAGTTCACCACAGCAATGTGGACAGCCTTCTCGTTCGGGGTGATACCGAACACGGCGTCGGAAAGCTCGATCTCGCTAACATGCTGACCGTTCATATCGACTACGTTAAACTTTGCCATTGTAGCTTTCCTCCTTACGCCTTCACGCTGTTGGCCAGGGTGATGATGGTGCCCTTGGAACCGGGGACCGCACCCTTGACAGCGATCAGATTGTTCTCGGTGTCAACCTTGACAACAGTCAGGTTCTGCACGGTGACGCGCACAAAGCCCATGTGGCCGGGCAGGCGCTTGCCGGGGAACACGCGAGCAGGGGTAGAAGTGGAACCGTTGGAACCTGCATGACGAGCAACAGGACCGGTGCCGTGGCTCTCACGCAGACGGTGCTGACCGTAGCGCTTGATAACGCCCTGGTAGCCCTTGCCCTTGGAAACGCCCACAACGTCCACCTTGTCGCCCTCTGCGAAGACATCAGCCTTCAGCACGTCGCCAACGTTCATTGCGGAAACATCTTCCAGACGGAACTCGCGCAGGGTCTTCTTGGGGGCAACGTTTGCCTTCTTGAAGTGGCCTGCAGCTGCCTTGTTGACCTTCTTGGCGGAAACCTCGCCGAAGCCCAGCTGAACAGCCTGGTAGCCATCGCTCTCGACGGTCTTCTTCTGCACGACGGTGCAGGGACCAGCCTCGATGACGGTGACGGGAACGACCTTGCCGTTCGCGTCGAACAGCTGGGTCATACCGACTTTCTTGCCGATAATGCCTTTAACCATTTTCTTTTCCTCCTGTAAAGGTTATTGGTTGGCAGCGCACGTCACTGCCAACATGACCCCTCGGGAAACGAGGGCATCGAATTTGATCGAGTGTCTTTTACAGCTTGATCTCGATGTCCACGCCAGCGGGGAGCTGGAGGCTCATCAGAGCCTCGACCGTCTTGTTGGACGGCTTCAGAATGTCGATCAGACGCTTATGAGTGCGGCTCTCGAACTGCTCGCGGCTATCCTTGTACTTGTGGGTAGCGCGCAGAACGGTAACGATCTCACGATCGGTGGGCAGGGGGATGGGGCCGGACACGCGTGCACCGGTGTGCTTTGCGGTCTCCACGATCTTCTCTGCTGCGGCATCGATCAGCTGAGCATCATAGCTCTGCAGACGGATTCTGATTTTCTCTTTGACTGCCATTGCTTACGCCTCCTGAAAAAATTGATTTTGCCCTAGGCGAGCCGATAAATTGCTCTACACAGTTCCGGGTGTTCCTCGATTTGGCACTATAAAAACCGGTGAACCGCATGGCAGTTCTCCCGGAAACATATTAGCAAATCAAATCCGAACATTGGTTCCGCCCGTTTCGCAGAGGAGTAACTTCTCTGCCGAGGGAACGTATTCCATCGCTGTCAGTAATTCTTTCGCCCGGTTCTAAGATCGGACATACTCCGCGGAAATAACCCATCGCAGCTATCGCCGGATGACAACCTCCCGCATCTACGCATATCGCTGGCCTGCACGACTTGTATCGCACAAGCCCTTTGCAGCCGAGAGTTATTCTATCACACCTTCGTGCATTTGGCAAGTGTTTTTTAGAAAAAAGAACGAATTTTCTTTTTTATTTTCTCCGTTTTGTCATAGCGCGCATTTTCTGTGCAAGATGCACAATCCGCAGGCTTTTCTGCCGGTGGAAAACTCTGCCGTGCCCGCTGCGCAGTGCTTAGTATGGACCGTTCTGCCGCTTTTATACATATATAATAAAAAGCAGCGCCGCCGCTCCCGCAGGAAGCAGGCGCTGCAAATGCCGTTCGCCTTTACGACCCCACCCGTGAAAAAGTCAATCGGGAAAATCCGCAGATTTTCCCGATTGGCAAATTTAAAATAATTCTTCCGCTGAAGATGCGCAGAGCAGCGCGGCGCGCAGTTCAAATCATTTCTTCTTCAGCTGCTCCTCCAGCCCATCCCGGGGCGTGATATAGACCGTGGTGTACACCTCGTACAGCACCATGCCGGGCTTTGCACCGCTGGCTTTCCAGATGTTTTTCACCTCGGTGGTGTCCACCGCCACCTTGGCGCCGGTGCCTGCCTTGTAGGTGCTGGAGTAGATGACTGCCAGCTCCGCGGCCTCCTGCTTGGTGGTGTCCGGGATCTCCTCGCCCCGGCTCATGACCACAACGTGGCTGCCGGGGGCCTTCTGCACATGGAACCACAGGTCTTTGCCCCGGGCGGTGTGCAGGGTGAGCTTGTCGTTCTGGGCATTGTTCCGGCCCACCAGGATCTCAAAGCCATCGGTGGAAGTGAACCGCAGGAAATCTGCAGGCTTCTGGCGCTTATCCCGCTGCTTGTAGTATTTCAGGTAGCCCTGACTCTTCAGCTCTGCCCGGATCTCGTTGAGGGCCGCTTCACCGGAAGCGGACTCCACCTCGTAGAGCACCGTTTCCAGATAGGCGATCTCCTTTTCACCCTCTGCCAGCAGGTCCACCAGCATCCGGGCGGCGGTCTGCTTCTTTTTATAGTTCTTGAAGAAGTTCTGGGCGTTCTGGCTGGGTGTGAACCGCAGGTCCAGCGGGATGGTCACCTCTTTGCCCTCGTCGTACCAGTTGGGCACGGTGATGCTCTTCATGCCCTTCTGGGCCAGATAGAGGTTTGCCGAGAGCAGCTCACCGTACAGACGCAGCTTTTCGCTCTTGCCGCTGGCAGCAAGCTCTTCCTGACGGGCGGCCTGCTTGCGCACGGCGCGCTCGTACATATTGTGCACGGCCTTGTGCAGCTCCTTGCTTTTGGTGCGCAGGCGTTCCGCGCGGTCCTTCTCAGCGTAGTAGCCCTCCAGCATGGCGTTGAAGGAGGGCCACTCCTTTATAATATATTTTTCGCCGTACTGCTGCGGGCGGAAGAAGGTATACTCGATGGGCTTTCCGTTGGGGTCGGTGACGCTGCAGGGCGTACCGCCGGTTGCGTGCTCTTCCTTCAGCTCGTCGATGGCAGCCATAAGCTTGCGCTTCTGTTCCTCGGTCAGCTCATTGGCGGGCAGATGTTCGCCGTCAAAGGCACGCCATGCAGCTTCGCGGCAGACCACCGGGCCAACACCGGCCACGGTCTTGTTGAGGGCATCTGCCACCGGCAGATCTCTCTGGCAGGCTGCTGCCACGATGGACGCACTGCTCACCAGCAGGAAGTCCGGTCTTGCAGGCTTGGGCGGCGTGGTGTAGGGCAGGCCCGGCAGCAGCTGGCGCACATCGCTGTCCTCAAAATCCACGCGCTTGAGTGCGTCAATAATCTTGCCGTTCTGCACCAGAACCAGATTGGAGTAGCGGCCCATCAATTCGGCACACAGGGTGTTGCGCACAAGGTCGCCCATCTCGTTGGTGCACTGGAAATCAAAATAGACGATGCGGTCTCCCGGCTCCATGTGCACGTCCAGCAGCCTGCCGCCGGTGAGATGCTTGCGCATCAGCATACAGAAGGAGGGCGGCGTTTCCGGGTTTTCAAAGCTTTCTTCGGTCAGGCACACGCGGGCGGAACCACTGCGGGCCGAAAGCAGCAGCGCATAGGTATCCGTGCGGGTGCGCAGGGTGAGCACCAGCTCATCACGGGTGGGTTCAAATAGTTTTGCGATCTTGGCGTCGGTCAGCGTTGCTTTGAGCTCTGCTGCCGTAAGGGCCAGTGTCGCGGCATCCAATGCCATAGTGTTTACCTCATTTAACGATTTTAAATGGCCGCCGCATTCGCTTTGGCCATAATCAGCGGAATTTTTATTTGTATTTGTAATTCGGCAAAGCCTGCGGGCTTTGCCGAATTACTCTTTCACAGAAGAGGCTTGCAGCGGCAATCTTCATCTCAGCCGGAAAATCGCTGCAAGAAAAAGCAGCAGCTTTCCCTTATAAATACGTATACGGGTCCCGGTTCTCGGTGCTCACCAGCACTTCCAGCTCCGGCAGGGCGGCGCGCAGCTTTGCAGCCACGGCGGCAGTCACCGGAAATTCGGTGGCATAGTGGCCCGCCGCAATGAGCGAAAGGCCCAGCCGCTTGGCATCGATGGCGTGGTGGTGGTTGGCTTCACCGGTCAGCAGGCAGTCCGCGCCCATAGCAATGGCATCTGCAAACAGGCTTCCGCCCGCACCGCTGATGACCGCCAAGCGCTTGACCGGCTTACCCGCATCCACAAACTTCACCTGCACCGCCGGGCCGTTCTTCGGCTGGTTGCAGCGCGCAGCAAGCTCCTGCTGTGCCTTGCGGGCAAGCTTTGGAACCGCGATTTCTTCAATGGCTCCCACACGGCCGCAGCCCTCGGCAAAGGTTTCCATATTCTTCATGTCAAAGATGCCTGCCAGCACTTCGTTCACGCCGCCCTCGGCAGCATCCAGATTGGTGTGCATACAGATGGCAGAAATGCCCGCCTGCACCAGCTGGAAAGGCACATCCTGCGGGCCGATCTTTTTGAGCGGATCAAAAATGACCGGGTGGTGGGACACGATCATCTCACACTGCTTTGCGGCGGCTTCAGCCACCACTTCGGGGGTGATGTCCAGTGCTGCCAGCACCCGGTGCATCTGCCCGCCGCAGTCCACCAGCAGGCCGGGATTATCCCAGTGTTCCGCCAGCTCCAGCGGCGCGATGGCCTGCATTGCTTCGTATACCTGATTAACTGTTATCATATCTTCACCATCCTCGCCCTCTCCGTCATTGCTTACGCAATGCCACCTCTCCCATGGTGAGAGGCCTTGGCATTCCATGCAGCGTTCATCATTTTGCCAAAGGCTCTCCCTTTGGGAGAGCTGGACGCGAAGCGGCCTGAGAGGGCAAGCCAGCTAATAAACGATCGATTTCCTGCGCAAGTTCGCTGCCATCCGGTACGCCAAGGCGCATCCGGGGCAGCTTTGCCTTCTGCCAGTCGGCGTAGCCTTTTCCCCCAGGCCACTCTCCCGTACTGCCAAACAGGCACTCGGCAAAGGTGGGCGCATACACCCTGCCGGTGTACTCCGCCGCCATCACCGCGTACCAGCGGCCCGCCGCCTGCACCGGGCGGTCGGCTGCAAAGGAGAAGCCATGCTCCCACAACCAGCGGCGCAGCGCGTCGTGGCGGGTGGCCGGGATCATGATGATCCGCGGCCCTCCCACGGTGAACACCCACGGGGCTTTCTCTAAAATTTCCCAAGTGGTCTGGGCGGAAACGCCCGCCAGCACGATGCTGTCTACTTCGTTCTCCGTAAGCACAGAAAGACCGTCGCCAAGCCGAAGCTCAGCGCGGTCTTTACAGCCTGCATGTTCCAGCGTCTGCTCTGCCTTTGCCAGCGGGCCGGGCCGCAGGTCGGCACCGATTACCTTCGGGTATTTTCCCGAAGCCGCCAGCACCGCCGTCAGCTTGCCGTGGTCGCAGCCGATGTCTGCCACCGGCTCTCCCGGCCGCACAAGCTCTGCGGCGGCAGCCAGACGCGCATCCAGTGTGGGCAGCAATTTATGCCTTCTTTGCGGCCAGATGCTCGTTCAGCTTCTCGATCAGCTCATCGCAGTCCACGCCGTGGACAGCACAGGCCTCCTCGATGCTCTCGCCGCGGGATGCAGGGCAGCCCAGGCAGTGCATGCCGATCTCCATGAAGTAGGGAGCGGTGGTCTGGTCCATATCCAGGATATCGCCGATGATGGTCTCGCGGGTCACCTGCTTTGCGTCCTTGTGTTCTTCCTTCTTGAGCATATTGAAAATATCAAACATGATGGTTTTCCTTTCCTGTTGGGTAAAATCACGGCATCACCTACCGTTCTTCTATACTATACCCTAAACCGGTACTGTTTTTCAAGTATCTGCTGGGATTTTCAGCGTTTACTGGTAATTCTTATCCAGCGAGAAGCCGCGCCCGCTCACCTCGGTCACATGGCTCACGATCATAAAGCAGGTGGGGTCGATGGCATGGGCCAGCTTTTCCAGCTTCGGCAGCTGGCGGTTGCTCACGATGCTCAGCAGCACCTGCTCCGGCTCGTGACTGTAGCCTCCCTCGCCATGCAGCACGGTCACACCGCGGTCCAGCTGGGTGAAGATGGCCTCGCGGATATCATCGGCGTGCTGGCTGATGATCTTTACCTCGGTGCGGGTCGTGCCGAAGATGAGCACCTTGTCCAGCACCACTGTATACACGATCACCATCACGATGCCGTACAGACACTGCTGCAGCGGGCTGAACGCCGCCTGCAGGCAAAGGATGAGCATATCGAACACCAGCATACTGGCCGACACCGGGATGTGGAAATATTTGTTCAGCACCAGCGGAGGGATGTCCATGCCGCCGGTGGATGCGCCTGCCCGGATGGTGATGCCCAGCGAAATGCCTACGCCGAGGCCTGCAAAAATGGTGTTGAGCACCAGATCATCGGTGAGCACAAAGCCTGTGAACACCCGCTCCCACAGGGCCAGAAACAGGGGGCTGAGCACGGTGCTGGCAATGGTGGTGATGGCAAAGCGCCGCCCCAGCAGCACCCAGCCCACCGCAAGCATGGTCATGTTGATGACGAACAGCACACCGGACACCGGCAGTCCCAATGCACGGTTGATGCCCAGTGCGATGCCGGTGGCACCGCCGGTGATCAGGCCTGACGGCACAAGAAACAGCACCACCGTGAGCGCATACAGTGCATTGCCCACGATGATGGACAGCGAATTGAATGCGATCTGCTGCTCATATGAAAGCTTTATCATCTTTTGTCCCTCATTCTTGAATTTCTTTCTTCTATGATAACGAAAAAATCCGCATTTATCAAGCGTTTCGCCCATAAATGCGGAATAGTCCCGGAATAAATTACATTTTGTTGTTTACTGCGCAGCGGTCTCCTGCACCGGTTCCTCGTCCTCCAGCAGACGCAGACCGGCGGTATCCGTCACCGGCAGCGAGAACACGATCGCGCCCGCCTTTGGCCCGGCACCGTCCATGATGGCTTTCATGATGCGGTTCTTTTCCGGCGTGCGGGCCACGATAAGCACCAGCTCCTTTTCGTTCACCAGCTCCATGCCAAGGAACTGGGCTGCGCCTTCCATGCCGGTACCCTTGGCGTGGATCACCGTGCCACCGCCGGCACCTGCTGCGCGGGCGGCATCCATAATGGTGCCGGTGTGGCCCTGATTGGCGATTACCAGCAGCAGTTCGTAACGGGTATCCTTCAAGGTGCTCTCCTCCTTCAATGTCAGCGGCTGGTGCTGGGTGAGGAACATCAGCGCCCTTCTGCCGCCGATGCTGCTCAGCGGCACCGTGAATGCAATGCCGGTGCCCGGCACGTCGATGCGCATTTTGCGGCGCAGGTCTGTCCGGACGGCCTTCCATGTATCCTCTGTCACCACCGCCAGCAGCACGGCCTTCTCGGTCTTTTCCAGACCCAGCGTGGCCAGCGTCTCCCGCACCGCTGTGCCGCTGCCCACCGTGCGCAGGTTCACATCCACGCCGCGCTGCTGGTACAGCTGCAAAAAGGCATCGGTGGAGCGGCGGTCGGTGATGGTCACCATCAAAAACAACGAACTCATGCCGAGCCCTCCTTACAGTTCAATGATATCATCGTCCGGCAGACCGGCAAAGGCCGCACCCATGGCCGCAGGCTGCAGCCGCCGGGCCTTGCGGGTGCGCAGCTGTGCCACAAGGCCCATCAGCTGCACCGTAATGAGCGGGGTCATGGCCACCATGGCCACCACGCCGAAAGCGTCGGTGACGATATTGCCGCCCACGGCCACGCAGGCACCCTGTGCCAGCGGCAGCAGGAAGGTGGCTGTCATGGGGCCAGATGCCACGCCGCCCGCGTCAAATGCAATGGCGGTGAACAGCTTTGGCACCACAAAGGAGATGCCGATGGCAAACACATAGCCCGGCACGAGGAACCACAGGATGGAAATGCCGGTGAGTACCCGCACCATGGCAAGGCCCACCGAGATGGAAACGCCTGCCGAAAGGGCTGTGCCCATGGCCTTGGCCGAAATGGCACCGTCGGTCACCTCTTCCACCTGCTTGTTCAGCACATAGACGGCCGGCTCGGCCTTGACGATGAAGTAACCGATGAGCATTCCGATGGGAATGATGATCCAGCGGAAGCTCTGCCCGGCCAGCACCTGACCCAGATAATTACCGGCGGGCATAAAGCCCACATTTGCGCCGGTGAGGAACAGCACAAGGCCCACGTAGGTATACGCAAGACCCACCGCAATGCGGCCCAGCGACCGGCGGTCCATGTACAGAGCCACAAATTGAAAAATGCCGAACATCACGATGATGGGCAGCAGCGAGACAGCGATCTCTTCCAGATACGTAGGCAGGCTGACATGGAACAGCTGCCACAGCTCCACCGAGTCGCTCACCTCCGGCAGCACCGGCGGGATATAGGTGCTGTCCGAGGCGCGGAACACGATGCCCAGAATGAGCACTGCCAGAATGGGGCCGATGGAGCACATGGCCACCAGACCAAAGCTGTCGTCCGCCGCGTGGCGGTCGCCGCGGATAGCTGACACACCCACGCCCAGCGCCATGATAAAGGGCACAGTCATGGGGCCGGTGGTCACACCGCCGGAGTCAAAGGCCACAGCAAGAAATTCCTTGGGCACAAACGCCGCCAGAAGAAAGATCATGCCGTAGAACAGCACCAGCAGCTTTGGCAGCGAGATGCCAATAAGCATACGCAGGAAGGCAAACACCAGAAACAGGCCCACGCCCGCCGCCACCGATAAAATAAGGGTGCGGTTCGGGATGGAGGGCACCTGATTTGCCAGCACCTGCAGGTCCGGCTCCGAAATGGTGATGAGGAAGCCCAGCAGAAAGCCGATGCCCAAGATCACCGGCAGCTTCCGGCTTTTGGTGATCACCGCACCCACGCGCTCGCCCATGGGGGTCATGCTCATCTCCGCGCCCAGTGTGAAGAACATGATGCCCACCACGATCATGGCGGCCCCCAGCAAAAAGCACAGCAGGATGCTGGGCGACACCGGCGCAATGGTAAAGCAGAGCACCAGCACGATGGCTGCAATGGGCAGCACTGCCTGCAGCGCTTCCAATAGTTTTTCCCGCAGTTTCGGGAGGGATGCTTTCAGGATAGCGTCCACCGCCTTTCGCTGTTCTTTGTTTCCAGTTTGTACAAATCTGGAACAAGTATATGAATAGTATACAAGGCAAAAGCCGCCCCGTCAACAAACGGAGCGGCAAAGATCGGCAAAGACGCAGAAGCTTTACAGTTTCTTCCAAGTTTGTCTTTATTTCGTCAGATCTCCTGCTTTGCCAGCACGTCCGAGGTGGGGGTCTGGAACACCGGGATATTGGCATAGGGGTCAGCCACTTCTTCTGCAGGCAGGCTCTTCATGTAGGCATCCATGCTCTCGGCCACCTTCTTGGCCACAGCCACCGCCTCCACCACGGTGCGTGCGCCCATCACGGCATCGCCGCCGGCAAATACGCCCTCGCGGGTGGTGCTGCCGTCCTCGCTGACGGTGAGCAGACCCTTCTGGTTGGTCTCGATGCCGGTAGTGGTCTTGACGAGGTTGCTCTCCGAGCCCTGGCTGACCGACACGATCACGCCGGTGTGAGGGTAGAAGGTCTCGCTGCCCTCCACCTGCGTAAATTTACCGTCCTCGCCCTTGACGGTATCGCGGCAGATCAGGCCGTTCTCGCGGATCTCCACCGGTGCTTTGCAGAAGCGGAAGCCCACGCCCTCCAGCTTTGCATAGCTCACCTCATACTCGGAAGCACTGATGCAGCTCTCGTCGCGGCGGGCATAGCAGGTGACGTGGCGGGCACCGTTGCGGATGGCGGTGCGGGCGCAGTCCATGGCAGAGTTGCCCACGCCGATCACGGCAATATCGCTGCCCAGACGGAACGCCTTGGAGTTTGCCAGATAATCGATGCCAAAGGCTACATTTCCCAAAGTTTCGCCCTTGATATGCATGGCGTTGGCCTTCCACAGACCGGCACCGATGAACACGCTCTTGTAGCCGTCGCGGAACAGATCATCGATGGTGATGGTCTTGCCGATGGTGGTGTTGGGCCGCACCTTGATGCCCTTCAGCTCCAGATGGCGGTACTGGAAATCGTCCAGCACGCTGTCCGGCAGGCGATAGTTGGGGATGCCGTAGCGCATGACGCCGCCGATCTTATCGCGGGCATCAAAGATGGTCACATCGTAGCCCCAGCGTGCCAGCAGCACCGCAATGGTCAGGCCCGCCGGGCCGGAGCCAACGACTGCCGCCTTCATGCCGTTTTTGGGGGCAGGGCCGGCGGTCATTTTGTTGGCGTAGGTCGTGGAAATGTAGTCCTCAATAATGGAGAAGTGCACCGGGTCGTGGCTGGGCATCCGGTTGCGCACGCAGTGGCCCTCGCACTGGTTCTCGTGGTTGCACACCAACGCACAAACGGTGGTCAGCGGGTTATTCTCAAACAGCATTCTGCCAGCTTCGTCCATCTGGTTTGCCTTGAGCAGCCGAATGACCTCCGGGATGTTGGTGTGGATGGGGCAGCCCTGCTGGCACAGCGGCTTTTTGCAGCCCAGACAGCGGTTGGCTTCGTCCAGAACGTGAAGTGCCATGAAGTTTCCTCCTTATTGCGTGCGGTTTTCTGATTCCGTTCTCATTTGTTGTATCCAACATTGCATTGCTTTAATCATACACCACAAACCGTCCGGGCACAAGTGTTTCTGCATAAAATTTTTTCGATTATTTTTTGTCAATTCGTCAAAAAGATAATTTTTTGACGATATACTCCCCCCATCGGCCCGGGCACCCGGCGGCACAGTGCGCCAAAATCGCTGGCTCCTGCCTGTGCCGCCGCCATGCGGGCGCAGGCATCGTTTTCTTTTTCCAGCTTTGCCAGCGAGTGGCTCAGCGGCAGGGATGCATGCTTCAGCAGCACAAGTGCTTCCCGCCTTGCCCCCAGCAAATGCAGATAGGGCGGCAGGGCAGGCACGGTCTCCGCCGTATAGCCCAGTGCCGCATCCATGGCAAGGCGGCGCATCCGGGCCCGGGGGTAACGCACAGTGGTCAGCGCGTCCAGCAGCTGGGGCAGGCCAGTGCAGCTGCGCACGGCGTTTTCCAGCCGGTGGTCCAACCCCTCGGAAACGCCCCGCACTGCGGCAAAAGGTTCCGGTCGTGCACAGGCCGCCCGCAGCAGAGCCAGCTCACACCGGCCTGCGGCGGCATAGTCGGTATACATTCCGTCGATTTCCGCTTTTTTATACAGTTCCAGTGCTTTTTCCGGCACATAAGGAGTCAGCGCATCCGCGCCCTGCTCTGCCCAGAGGGCGCGCAGCGCGCTGGCACTGGCAAACTGGGCGTGGCCGCTTTCGGCAAGGGCCTGCCCGTGGCCCGCCCCCACGCGGGGCAGCGGCACCGGGGTCATGGGTGCCTCCTGTTCCAGAATGGCCTTGCAGTATTCTACTGCCAGATTGTTGTTGGGCTTATCCAACAGCGCGGCCAGTGCCGTGCCCGGGCAGAGCGCTTCCACCGCTGCCTGCCGCGCCGCCGCAAAGCTGCGGGCACCGGCTACAAGCTGGCGCTTCAGCTCGGTGCGGTAGGCCTCGCTGTTCAGTACCCGGGCAGCTTCCATCAGCAGGGCTGCGTCCGGCGTCTCTGCCCCGAACACCAGCGCATCGCACCCGGCGGCGGCAAGGATGCGCACCCCCGCCCGGGCAAAAGCCTCTGCCCCCGCACAGGCACAGGGCGCAGGCAGCGCAAATATCAGATCTGCCCCGCACTGCAGGGCGGCCTGCACCCGCACCGCTTCCGGCAGCAGCGGCAGTGCGCCGCGCTGGGTCAGCCCGCAGCTCATGGCCACCGCCACATGCTGTGCTCCCAGCGCTTTTGCCTGCGCCAGCTGCCATGCATGGCCGTTGTGAAAGGGGTCGTACTCTGCAATGATACCGGCAAATTTCATAGATAAGCTCCTCTGCAGGGCTGCTGCGCCCTCGGAAAGATTGTTAAATTTATATCGTATATACAGAAAACTGCAGTGGTTTTGCGCATTTGTGGGCAGGATGTACAAAAACCTTGTACACAAGCTTTACCGCTTTGCCCGGGTTGCGGCTTGAAAAGCCGCCCACCCTATTATATAATAAACACAGGAATCTGTAAAATTCTGTCCTCAGGTTTAAAAAGAGGGCAGACCAAAAACATACAGGAGGCAACACAGATGAAAGTTCTGGTTATTAACTGCGGCTCTTCTTCTCTGAAGTATCAGCTGATCGATATGGACGGCGAGAAGGTGCTGTGCAAGGGCCTGTGCGAGCGCATTGGCATGGAAAGCAGCATGATCACCCATGAGGCAAACGGCCACAAGGCCACCACGCCCGCCATCTTCCCCACCCACACCGAGGCATTTGCCGAGGTCGTGAAGAAAATGACCACCGGCGAAGGCAAGTGCATCAACGACGTCAGCGAGATCGATGCCATCGGTCACCGTGTCGTGCACGGCGGCGAGAAGTTCAAGGAGAGCTGCCTGATCACCGACGAGGTCATCGAGACCATCCGCGAGCTGAGCCCTCTGGCTCCCCTGCACAACCCCGCCGGCATTCTGGGCATCGAGGCCGCACGCAAGGTGTTCGGCAACATCCCCATGGTGGCTGTGTTCGATACCGCTTTCCACAGCACCATGCCTCCGAAGGCTTATATGTACGCCATTCCGTATGAGTACTACGAGAAGTACGGCGTGCGCCGCTACGGCTTCCACGGCACCAGCCACAAGTACGTTGCCCACAAGGCTGCCGAGTATCTGGAAGAGCCCATTGAGCGCCTGAAGCTGATCACCTGCCATCTGGGCAACGGTTCCTCCATTGCCGCTGTGGATCAGGGCAAGGTCGTGGACACCTCCATGGGCATGACCCCGCTGGCCGGCCTGATGATGGGCACCCGCTGCGGCGACCTGGACCCCTCTGTGGTCAACTACCTGAAGTACACCCTGAACATCACCGGCCACGAGCTGGACGAGATCCTGAACAAGAAGTCCGGCCTGCTGGGCATCTCCGGTGTTTCCAGCGACAAGCGTGACGTGGAAGAGGCAGCTGCTGCCGGCAACAAGCGCGCACAGCTGGCTTCCGACATGCTGAACTACCAGATCAAGAAGACCGTTGGCGCTTACATCGCTGCAATGGGCGGCGTGGATGCCATCGTCTTCACCGGCGGCATCGGCGAGCACGACGCGATCGCCCGTGCAAAGGTCTGCCACCACATGGATTGGCTGGGCATCCGCATCGATACCGAGAAGAACAAGCACCCCGTGGGCGATGTGTGCGAGATCACTGCCTGGGGCGCAAAGGTGCGCACTCTGGTCATTGCTACCGACGAGGAGCTGATGATTGCCCGCGACACCAAGGAAGTCCTCGAGAAGTAATCGTTTTCCAAAGGGCTTTGCAGGGGCTGCTGCACGGAATGTGCGGCAGCCCCTTTTTCATCTTCCGGCAGTTATTTTACCCAAATCAGCCCTGTCGGATTGTGCTATCTATACAAATAGCAAGGCGAATGGTTGTTTTTTGGTTGACAAATTTCAAAAAGGACGGTACAATAGAAAAGTCCTCAATTGGAGGACGTCCATTCATTCAAGCCCCTGGTAAGCTTACTGATCAGCGCGATGGTCCCAAAACCAAAGGTATGGTTACAATCCTTCCGTGGGCAAGAACTAACTAAAGAGGAGATACTACTATGTTTGAAGACAAGACTCTGGTCTGCAAGGACTGCGGTAAGGAATTTGTTTGGACTGCTGGTGAGCAGGAGTTCTACGCATCTCGCGGCTTCGAGAATCAGCCCCAGCGCTGCAAGCCCTGCCGTGACGCCCGCAAGAACGGCGGCGCACGCAGCAACAGCGGTGAGCGTCAGATGTTCGATGCTGTCTGCGCAGCTTGCGGCAAGGCTTGCAAGGTCCCCTTCCAGCCCCGTGAGGATCGTCCGGTCTACTGCTCTGACTGCTTTGCTCGCATGAAGCAGAACTAAGCGCTGATTTTTATTTAAATCGGTAACAAAAGGCCCGCTGTCGAAAGGCAGTGGGCCTTTTTGTATTCAGAGCTTCTCCAGTCTGCTTACGCAGCCATAACGGAGGAAGTCTTTCACACCAGCGGCGCAATAAACTTGAGCAGGATGCCCGCCAGATGCAGCAGCTTTTTGCCCTGCCAGATACTTTCTTTCGTCTGCTCCACCCTGCGGCACCGGGTGAGCGTATCCTGAAAATCCGCTTCCATGTTGGCAATGCAGTCGGTGCCGCGCATCCAGACCGCGTTTTCAAAGTGATGGTACAGGCTGCGGTAGTCCAGATTGATGGTGCCCGCCACAGCTTCCACGCCGTCGGCGATCACGATCTTCGCATGGGTAAAGCCGGGCTGCCACTCGCTGATCTTCACACCCGAAGAAATCAGCGCCTTGTAGTGGGTCTTGGCCAGTGCATAAACGAACCACTTATCCGGCTTGCCGGGCAGGATCAGGTGCACATCCACACCGCGCTCTGCCGCAAAGCGCAGGGCCGTTTCCAGCTCGCCGTCTAAAATCAGATACGGCGTGATGATGTGCACATACTTCCGGGCGCGGTTGAGCATATCCATGTACACCATTTCGCCCACCCGCTCACCGTCCAGCGGGCAGTCCCCGTAGGGCACCACAAAACCCTTGGCGTTTGCTGCCGCCGGGATGGGATCGGACAGGAACTGCTCAAACTCCGGCTGGCACAGGATGCTCCACATCTGCAAAAACAGTGCCGTCATGGAGCGCACGCCTTCGCCTTCCAGCATCAGGGCCGAGTCCTTCCAGCGGCCATACTTTTCTATGTGGTTGATGTACTCATCTGCCAGATTCACGCCGCCGGTAAAACTCACCTGGCCATCAATGACCAGAATTTTGCGGTGGTCGCGGTAGTTGTAGTGGGTGGAAACAAAGGGCGTGACCGGCGAGAACACCTTGCACTGGATGCCCAGCGCTTCCAGCCGGCTGGGGTAATCCCGCGGCAGGGTGGAGAACTCGCAGGTGCCGTCATACATCACCCGCACATCCACCCCCTGCGCCGCCTTGCGGGCCAGCACTTCCAGAATGCGGCCCCACATCAGGCCTTCATCCACGATGAAATATTCCAGAAAGATGTATTTTTTTGCCGTTTCCAGCTGGCGCAGCATTTCATCGAACATAGCTTCGCCGCCGTTGAAGTAGGTGGCCACCGTGTCGGCATAGACCGGAAATCCGCCTCCCTTGCCCCGCAGATACCGTGCCAGCGGCACTGCTTCGGGTGCCTGCTCCTGCAAAAGCTCCACGGTCTGCTCATTCTGCGGCAGCTGGGCGCGGGTCTGGCCCTCCAGATCCAGCAGGCGGCGCTTCAGGGCATTGTGGCCCACATCACTTTTGGTGTACCAGAACAGCGGCACGCCCAGCACCGGCATCAGCGCTGTGACCACCAGCCATGTGATGCGCACGCTGTTGTCCATGTCCTGATTGAGCAGATAGACCATCATTGCCGCTGTTACCAGCAGGGTGCCGCCAAAATAATGCGGCAGCAGCTCGCCGAACCACTGCAGCAGGCTGAACAGCGCGAACGCCTGTAAAAGCAGCAGAACCAGCACTAGGCCAAAACGGCTGAAAATAGCGTGTACCACGCCCTTCTGTCCTCGTTTGAGCAGGCGGATGCCGCCATCCTCAAACACCCGGACCTTGTCCTTCATATTTTGCTGAAATTGTTTTTTCTGCATGGCATTTTCCCTTATCTCACACATTTGCAGCCCTGGGGCTGTAAAAATGTGCCGGTTTGTGTTATGATGTACAGGAACAAGCCCGCCCGGCGCTGTGTCCCGGACAGGCAGCTTTGCACCTATTATAATCCATTCCTGCCCTTTTTTCCACCCAAAGCGGCAGGATGATGCAGGAGGGACCCCTATGAATAATCTGATCATTGGCATTGCAGGCGGCTCCGGCAGCGGCAAGACCACCCTTGCTCTGCGGCTGAAGGAGCGTTTTGGCGAGGATGAAGTGCGCCTGATCTCCCACGACAGCTATTACAAGCGCCACGACGAGCTGCCCTTTGAGGAGCGCTGCAAGCTGAACTACGACCACCCGGATGCTTTTGACAACGCTTTGCTGATCTACCATCTGCAGGAGCTGAAGGCAGGCCGCGCCATCGACTGCCCGGTGTACGACTACTCCAACCACAACCGCAGCGACAAGGTGCAGCACATCGAGCCCGCACCGGTGCTGATCGTGGAAGGCATCCTGCCCTTTGTGGAGCCGGAGCTGTGCGCCCTGTTCGACTACAAGATCTATGTGGACACCGACGCCGACGAGCGCATCCTGCGCCGTCTGGTGCGGGATGTGAAGGAGCGGGGCCGCAGTCTGGACAGCGTCATCAATCAGTACCTGACCACCGTCAAGCCCATGCACGAGGCCTTTGTGGAGCCCAGCAAGCGCAACGCAGACATCATTGTGCCCAACGGCGGCGAGAACACCGCTGCGGTGGAGATGCTGGCCCATCACATCCGTAACCTGATCGAGAAGGCAAATATGATGTAACGTCTTTACGATTTAAATGCCCTCCGCATTCGCTCTGGGCATGTTCAGCGGAAATCTTATTTTTAACTTCATCATGCACGCAAAAGGAGCCACCGCACAGTTTGTGCAATGGCTCCTTTTTTCTTATCTCAGTGGATAGAGGTACGCACCAGTGCGCGCTTGAGACGCGCCTGAGCCAGCTCGTAGTCCCGCTTGTCGAGGTTCTTCTGCGCAAGGATCTCCTCCGCGCGCTTCTTGGAAGCCTCGGCGCGGGCCTGATCGATCTCCTCGGCCCACTCCCATGTGGTGGCAACCAGACGCACTTCGCCATCCAGCACGCTCAGCAGCCCGCCCATGCAGGCGGCGCGGCGGCGCTGGCCCTCGGCATCCACGATATGGGCTTCGCCCATGCCCAGCGCGGTGCAGTAATCCCCGTGTTTGGCAAGGATGGCCAGATCGCCGTCAATGGCGCGGCAGACGATGCGCTCGGCCTGCCCGTCAAAGGCGCAGCCGTCCGGCGTGACCACCGTCAGATGAAAGGTCGTCATGGTTTACCCTTTCTTCGCTTTTGCGAACACGTCATCGATGGTGCCCGCGAACAGGAATGCGCTCTCGGGCAGCTCGTCGCACTCGCCGTTCAGGATCATCTTGAAGCCGCGCAGGGTCTCCTTGAGCGGCACATACTGGCCGGGCATACCGGTGAACTGCTCTGCCACGTGGAAGCTCTGGCTCAGGAAGCGCTGCACCTTGCGGGCGCGGCTGACCGTGCGCTTGTCTTCCTCGCTCAGCTCGTCCATGCCCATGATGGCAATGATGTCCTGCAGCTCCTTGTAGCGCTGCAGCACCTTCTGGACGGCGCGGGCGATCTCGTAGTGCTCCTGACCCACGACCTCCGGGCTGAGGATGCGGCTGGTGGAATCCAGCGGGTCCACAGCGGGGTAGATGCCCTGCGAAGCGATGTCACGGCTCAGGACCGTGGTAGCATCCAGATGGGTAAAGGTGGTGGCAGGGGCCGGGTCGGTCAGGTCATCGGCGGGCACGTAGACGGCCTGCACCGAGGTGATGGAACCCTTGCGGGTGGAGGTGATGCGCTCCTGCAGAGCGCCCATCTCGGTGGCCAGCGTGGGCTGGTAGCCGACGGCGGAAGGCATACGGCCCAGCAGTGCGGACACCTCAGAGCCTGCCTGCGTGAAGCGGAAGATGTTATCGATGAAGAGCAGCACATCCTGATTCTTCACATCGCGGAAATACTCTGCCATGGTCAGGCCGGACAGTGCCACGCGCATACGGGCTCCCGGGGGTTCGTTCATCTGGCCGTAGACCAGCGCAGTCTTGTTGATAACGCCGCTCTCGGTCATTTCGCCGTACAGGTCGTTGCCCTCACGGGTGCGCTCGCCAACGCCGGTGAACACCGAGTAGCCGTTGTGCTCGGTGGCGATGTTATAGATCAGCTCCTGGATCAGGACCGTCTTGCCGACGCCTGCACCGCCGAACAGACCGATCTTGCCGCCCTTTGCGTAGGGGCAGATCAGGTCCACGACCTTGATGCCGGTCTCGAGGATCTCGGTGGTGGACTGCTGCTCCTCGTAGCTGGGAGCAGGGCGGTGAATGGGCCAGTAGGCCTCCGGGGCCGGGGCGGGCTTGTTGTCCACGGGCTCGCCCAGCAGGTTGAACACGCGGCCCAGACACTGGTCGCCCACGGGCACTTTGATGGGTTCGCCGGTATCCACGGCTTCGGTGCCGCGCACCAGACCATCGGTGCTGTTCATTGCAATGCAGCGCACCACGTTATCGCCGGTGTGCTGTGCCACCTCGACCACCAGCTTTTCGCCGTGGTTGTCGATCTCGATGGCGTTGAGCAGCTCCGGCAGCTGGCCATCCTCAAACTGGATGTCCAGCACCGGGCCGATGACCTGGAGCACCTTGCCGATATGTTTTTCGGACATAGGCTACAACTCCTTTTTGATAGGTTTTAAATCTCCGCGCCGGCCACGATCTCGGTGATCTCCTGCGTGATGGCAGCCTGACGGGCACGGTTATAATACAGGTTCAAATGGTCGATCATCTCACCGGCGTTCTTGGTGGCGGCATCCATGGCAGTGCGGCGGGCTGCCAACTCACTGGCTACGCTCTCGCACACGGCACCGTAGACGATGCCTGCCACATACTCCGGGATGATCGCGCTGAATACTTCCTCGCTGCTGGGCTTGTACAGGATCTGGCTGCGGCGGGCATCCGCCTTCTGCTGCTCGGTAGGTTCGATGGACAGCGGCAGCACCTCCATGGTGGCTGCGGTCTGGGTCATCATGGAATCGAACCGGGTGTAGCAGATCTTTACCGCATCGTACTCGCCCTTGAGATATCCTTCCGTGATCTGGCGGGACAGCTGGAAGCACTCGCCCACCGAGACATCTGCCGCCAGCAGCACCTCCTGCGTGAACAGGGGCACCTCGTGGTGGACGAAATACTCTGCCGAGCGCTTGCCGATGGGCAGCACCAGCACCTCGCCTTCTTCGGCCCCGGCCTGCTTGAGCACGTTGGAATTGTATCCACCGGCAAGGCCGCGGTCGCCTGCGATCACGATGAGCAGGGTGCGCTTCACTTCGTCACGGCGCAGGTAGGGGTTGCGGGCGCGGGGGTCGGCCGCGGCGATTTTGGTCAAAGTCTCATGCAGCGTTTCAAAGTAAGGGCGGCTGTGCTCCACCCGTTCCTTGGCGCGGCGCATTTTGGAGGAAGCCACCAGTTCCATTGCCTTGGTGATCTGCATGGTGCTCTCTACGCTTTTGATGCGCAGCTTGATGTCCTTCATGGAACCAGCCATGCGTTACGCCTCCTTCCTTAGTGCGCCTTGACGAAGCTGTCGGTATAGGCTGTGAGCACGCTCTTAAGCTGCTCCTCAGTGTCCTTATCCAGATTGCCGGTGGTGCGGATGGTCTCCATGACGGCGGCACCCGCAGCATTGTTGTCCAGATATTCGTACAGGCCCTTCTCATACTCGGCCACGTCCGGCACCTTGACCTTCACGAGGTGATCGTGAATGGTCGCATACAGGATGGCCACCTGCTTTTCCACAGGCACGGGAGCGGAGCGGTTCTGCTTGAGCACTTCCACAATGCGCTCGCCCTGTGCAAGGCGGGCCTTGGTGTCGGCATCCAGATCGGAACCGAACTGTGCAAAGCTCTGCAGCTCGCGGTACTGGGAGTAGATCAGCTTCAGGGTACCGGCGACCTTCTTCATGGCCTTGATCTGGGCATTGCCGCCCACGCGGGACACCGAGATGCCGGGGTTGACTGCCGGCATGACACCGGAGTGGAACAGCTCCGTCTCCAGGAAGATCTGACCATCGGTGATGGAAATGACATTCGTGGGGATGTAGGCGGAAACATCGCCCGCCTGCGTCTCGATAATGGGCAGAGCCGTCAGGCTGCCGCCGCCCAGCTCATTGGAGAGCTTGGCCGCGCGTTCCAGCAGACGGGAGTGCAGATAGAACACGTCGCCGGGGTAAGCCTCACGTCCCGGGGGACGGCGGATCAGCAGCGACAGTGCACGGTAGGCCACGGCGTGCTTGGACAGATCGTCGTAGATGATGAGGACGTGCTTGCCCTGATGCATGAAATATTCGCCCATGGCACAGCCGGAGTAGGGTGCGATATACTGCAGGGGCGAAAGCTCGGATGCCGTTGCGGACACCACGATGGTGTAGCCCATAGCACCGGCCTCGGTCAGGCTCTGCACAAGGTTTGCCACGGTAGAGCGCTTCTGACCGATGGCAACGTAAATGCAGATGACGTCCTTGCCCTTCTGGTTGATGATGGTATCGGAGGCGATGGTGGTCTTGCCGGTCTGGCGGTCGCCGATGATCAGCTCGCGCTGGCCGCGGCCAATGGGGATCATGGAGTCGATGGCCTTGATGCCGGTCTGCAGCGGCTCCTTGACCGGCTGACGGTCGATGATGCCGGGAGCACGGCTTTCAATGGCGCGGAACTCGGTGGTCTCGATGGGGCCTGCGCCGTCGATGGGCTGGCCCAGCGCGTTGACCACACGGCCGATCATGGCTTCGCCCACCGGCACGGACACCACCTTGCCGGTGCGCTTGACAGTGCTGCCTTCCTTGATGCCGACGTCGGAGCCCAGCAGAACGATGGAGACGGTGTTCTCCTCCAGATTCTGGGCCATGCCGTATTCGCCGTTATCAAACTGAAGCAGCTCACCTGCCATGCACTTTTCCAGACCACTGGCGCGGGCGATGCCGTCGCCCACCATAATGACCGTGCCGGTCTCGCTCTGCTCGATGGCATTTTCGTAATGCTTGATCTGCGCACGGATGATCTTGGAGATCTCTTCAGGTTTCAGTTGCATCTTTGTTTGTTCACCACTCAATTCTTAAAAATCTTTCGGGTGGAAATTCGATCACAGTGTCACGGAAGCAATATCCCTGCGCAGGGCGGCCAGACGGTTCTGCACCGTGCCGTCCAGCTCGGTGCCTTCGATATCCAGCCGGATGCCGCCCAGCACTGCCGGATCGACCTTTGTTTTCAGGTCGATGGTCTTGCCGGTGAGCTTTTCCAGCTTTTCGTGCAGGCTCTTTGCCTGCTGCTCCGTCATTGCCACTGCAGTGGTCGCCGTTGCTTCCAGAATGCCGTGCGCCTGATTGTAGCGCACACGGTAAGCCCGTGCACAGCCGGACAGCTCCCGCAGGGTGCCCTTCTCGCACAGGATCTTCAAAAAGTTCAGCACATAGAGGTGGACCTGATCCCGCAGTGCTTCATCCAGCAGGCCGCAGCGCTCCTTTTTGGGGATGCTGGGGGTGCTGAGCAGATGCAGGTAGTCCGGGTTTGCCTTAAAAAGCGCCACGGCTTCGTCCAGCTCACCCAGAATGCGGGCCTCCAGCCCTTCCTCCGCCGCCAGATCGTACAGGCTTCCGCCGTACATCCTTGCAGTCTCGGTCATGATGCTTCACCCACATTTTTGATAAATTCGTCGATCAGATCCTTGTGGTCCTTCTCGCTGATCTCACGCTCCACCACCTTGGAGGCGATCTCCATGGCGATGCCGCCGATCTCGTCCTTGACCTCGTTCACGGCCTTCTTGCGCTCCTGCGCAATGTCGGCTTCGGCCTTCTGCTTGAGGGCAGCAGCCTGCGCGCGGGCCTCGCCCACGATCTCTTCGCCGCGGGCGGTGGCCGTCTTCTGCGCATTGGCTACGATCTCGTTGGCCTCGGTGCGGGCATTCTGCAGGTTCTGCTCGTACTCTGCCTTCATGGCTTCGGCTTCGGTGCGCAGCTTGGTGGCATCGGCGATCTGGCTGTCTGCCTTCGCCTTGCGCTCTGCGATCACGTTTTTGACCGGATTCAGCAGGAACTTTTTGAAGATGAACAGCTGGATCATCAGATTGCAGATCTGGGCCAGAAAGGTCCAGCCGTCCAGCGTGATCAACGCCTGGTACAGTTCCATAAGCGTCTCCTTTCGTTATTTTGTAAAAGGTTCCGCTTATGCCAGGAACTTCATGAACATACCGGGTGCCAGGAAGATCAGCAGCAGGCCGGTGACGAAGCCGTAAATACCGGTGGTCTCGGAAAGTGCAACGCCCAGGATCAGGGTGCTGGTAACGTCGCTCTTGCACTCGGGCTGACGGCCCACAGCTTCACAGGCAGCAGCTGCTGCGTTGCCTTCGCCGATACCAGGGCCGATACCTGCGATCAGTGCGCAGCCTGCGCCGATGCCGCAGCCTGCCAGAGCGATACCACGAGCGAGGTACTGAAAGTCAGTCATAAGATTTGTCCTCCAAAAAAGTTTTTTGTTTTGGGAGATGCCGTTGTGAGGGCTTAGTCCTCACCGGCAGCACGTTTGATGAAAATTGCGGTCAGGGTACAGAAGATGAACGCCTGAATGCAGCCGCCGAACCAGTCGAAATACAGGCCCGTAAAGGCCGGGATGCCGATCTGGAACAGCTGGATCTGGCTCAAGGCACCCGGCAGCCAGCCGAAAATGACGTGGCTCAGGCTTGCCAGCGCCCAGTACAGCAGTGTGGAAATGACCGTACCGGACAAGATGTTGCCAAAGTGACGGAACGCCATACTGACGGGGGTGGAAACCTCCGACAGCACATTGATGGGTGCCATGATGAAGATGGGGTCCAAAAGACCTTTCAGGTAGGAAAGGATGCCGTTGGTCTTGATCTTGTAGTACATGATCAGCACGAACACCACAATGGCCCACGCCGCCTCGGTGTTCAGGTCGGCTGTGGGGCTCCACAGGCCGATGACACTGATGAGGTTGCAGCCGATGCTCAGAGCGAAGATCGCGCCGATGAGCGGGATATACTGATCAAAGTGATAGCCCATGTTGTCGTGCACGAACTGGTCCAGCCGTTCTACGATGAACTCGGCGGCGGCCTGCCGCTTTGAGACATTTTCCAGCTTGAGGTTGCTGCCCAGCCAGATGGCAAAACCCGAAAGCAGCGCCATGACGATCCAGGTGCTGACTAAGGTCTGGGAGATCTTGAAATCACCCAGCAGGGGGATGTCCGTATGGATGGTATACAGGATCTTTGCGCCGTTCAGTTCCATTTGTTACGTTTCACCCCCTTCGTCACGGGGTTCAGCTTCCGGCTCCGGTGCGGGTTCGGGGTCGTCCTCCACAGAGACGTCCACCGAAGGCCCGGCCGGTGCAAGAGGCTTGTACTTGCCGGTTATTTGCAGGTAGTAGATCGTAACGCGCGGGAAAAGCAGGGGCAGAACACCGGCAAACGGCTGGAACACCGGTGCCCCGATGGCAACGATGATCCACACCGCCTGCAAAAGCATCCGGACATTGTAGGAAGCCTGCAATGTCGCTTTGCGCCGTTTCTCATCCTGCTCGTCGATGACCTTCTGGCACACGAGGCAGATGCCCGCAAAGTTGCCGATGGCCACGGCCGCGCCGATGAGACTGCCCAGAACAACAGTGTAATCAAATTTCACCCAGCCAACCAGGTGCAGAGCTGCAAAGATCACCCACATGACGGCGGTACAGATGGCCGTGCCGCAGGCAATGCGGGTCAGCTCCTTTTTGGATTCCGGCTGCAGTTTCATAAAGGGAAACCTCCTGTTAAGTTTACTGATGCGAGTTGAACCCCACCCGCTTTGGTTTTTCCTTTTTGGTGCGGTCCATGTGTTCCTTTGCAAAATACCAGAAGTTCTGTGCCCCGGCAGCAAGCCCCAGCAGGATGGCCGGCAGGAACACCCATTCCGGCCAGCTCCAGTTGTTCACCGCCCACCATGCACCGCCCAGACACATGACCAGCGGCAGCAGCATATTCAGGCCCAGCTGGGTCAGCCAGACAAGATCCTCCAGTGCCTTATACCAGCCCTTCAACCTGCGTTTCCTCCCTGTGTGATGTGCCTTTGCAAAAGCCAGATTCTGGATTCTTTGCCAAGGATTTGCAATCAGCAAAAAATCTTATAACGATAGTATAATTCAAACCGGCCGTTTTTTCAATCAATTTTCCACTGTTTTCTAGTAAAATTTCATAGTTTGTTTACACTAATGCCGTAACTGTACGCCCTGTATGGAGTTTGTGCGTCTGCGGGCACATCAATACCAAAAGTTTGATGGATCTATTGTGCAGAATGCAAAAAAAACGGGCGAACCCTCTCAGGCGCTGACGCGCCAGCTCTCCCGAAGGGCGAGCTTTTATGCATCTTTCGGGCAGCACAAATAAAGCTCCCCCTTCCGGGGGAGCTGCTGAGCGAAGCGAAGCTGAGAGGGTCACACGAAAAAGCCGCCCGGCTCTTTGGGAACCGGGCGGCAGCCGTTATGCAGTTTTCAGGACATTACCAGAGGTTTGCGGTCTCGTTGTACAGGCCCTCGTAGCTCTTGGCGGAGACATCCCAGCTGAAATCGCACTCCATGCAGTGATGCACGAGGTTCTTCCAGTTCTCCTTGTCATAGTAAGCATTCTGTGCGTTGCAGCAGGCCACATACAGCTCGTGGGCATTGTAGCCCGCAAAGGTGAAGCCGTTGCCCTCACCCATGGTGCTGTCGTGGATGGAGTCGCGCAGACCGCCGGTCTCGCGGACGATGGGAGGCGTGCCGTAGCGGCAGGCCACCATCTGTGCCAGACCGCAGGGCTCGCTCTTGGAAGGCATGATGAAGGCATCTGCGCCTGCGTAGATCTCCTGCGACAGGGCCGGCTCGAAGCCGATGTAGGTGCCAACGCGGCCCGGATGGCGTGCGCACAGGTCAGAGAAGAAGTTCTCGTACTGGCTCTCGCCGCTGCCCAGAATGACCAGCTCGATGCCGCGATCCACCAGGCCATCGGCGATGCTCTGCACCAGATCAAAGCCCTTCATGCCGACCATGCGGCTGACCATGGCAAAGACGGGGCTGCCATCCTTGTTCAGGCCGAACTTATCCTGCAGGGCTTCCTTGCACTTTGCCTTGCCCTCTTCAAAGTTGGTGATGTCGTAGTTGAAGGGGATGTTCTTATCCGTAGCGGGATCGTTGGAATCGGTATCGATGCCGTTCAGGATGCCGCACAGCTTGTACTGCTTCTCGCGCAGCAGGGCGTCCAGACCATAGCTGAACCACGGGTCGAGGATCTCCATGGCATAGGTGGGGCTGACAGTGGTGATCTTATCGGCAGTCTCGAAAGCACCCTTCATGAAGTTTGCGCAGCCGTCGTACTCTACGATGTGCTGGTCGCGGCGGCCGATGCCGCAGGTGTCCTCCAGAATGTCGGTGCCGTACTTGCCCTGATAAGCGATGTTGTGGATGGTGAAGATGGTCTTGATGCGGTTGAACTTATCCAGATGGCGATAGTACAGGTTCAGGTACACCGGCACCAGAGCGGTCTGCCAGTCGTTGCAGTTGATGATATCGGGGGTGAAATCGATGTAGAACAAAGTCTCTAAAACGGCGCGGGAGAAGAAGGCGAAACGCTCGCCGTCATCGTAGAAGCCGTACAGGCCGCGGCGCTTGAAGTAATACTCGTTGTCCAGGAAGTAGTAGGTCACGCCGTTCCGCTCGGTCTTGAACAGGCCGCAGTACTGGCTGCGCCAGCCCACGGGGACGGAATAATTGGTCACGTACTCCAGCGTATCACGGAACTTCAAATCGCCGTACAGGGGCATAATGACGCGGGCATCCACGCCGTCCTTGACCAGAGCCTTGGGCAGGGCACCCGCAACGTCGGCCAGACCGCCGGACTTTGCAAAAGGGGCAGCTTCCGAAGCAGCATACAGGATTCTCATAGGATCGCTCCTTCCATATAGTGGGATATTTTCGTTCTCCCCCACCGCCCTTGCAGGCAGCACAAACCATTTTTACAAAAGAGCAGGCGGGGGCACACAGATGCCCCCGCCCCTCTCAAGAGGGGCTACCGGGGAGGAAGCCGCCCCTATGGATAACTCAGTAAAATCAGACGGTGTGCTTCTTCTGCACGTACACCGGGAAGCTCTCGGTGCCGGACAGCTTCTTGCCGGCAGTGATCTTCACGTTCTTATCGGTAACAACGCAGTCCAGCTCGGCATTGGCTTCCACCACCGTATCCTGCATCAGCACGCAGTTCTTGACGACGGCACCCTTCTTGACCTTGACGCCGCGGAACAGCACACAGTTCTCCACCGTGCCCTCGATGACGCAGCCGTCGGCCAGAATGGAGTCGGTCACCTTGCAGCCCGGCACATAGCGGGTGGGGTTGTCGTCGCGGATCTTGGTGTAGACCGGGCTCTTCTTGGGGAACAGCTTTTCCAGATTTTCGTCATCGGTCAGCTTGAGGTTCTCGTCGAAGTAGCTCTTCATGTCACAGACATGTGCCACATAGCCGGTGTACTCCAGAGCGTGGATGTTCAGGATGTTGACATTGTGGGCCAGAATATCGCGCTCGAAGTAGATCAGGCCGCGGGAGGTCGCATCCCGGACCAGCTTGAGCAGGGTCTCGCGCTCCAGAACATAGATGTTCAGGTCAAGGTTCTGCACGCCGGGGCGGTAATCGTTGAACAGCAGCTCGGTCACACGGCCGTCGGCATCAACGGTCAGGGTGTAGTTGTCATTCTTGCGGCCCTCGGGGATCTCGGTCTTCTGGTAAGCGACGGTCACATCGGCACCGCTTGCCTGATGGGCGGCCAGCAGGGCGTTGAAGTCGTAGTTCAGGGCAACGTTGGCGTCGCTCATGACCACGTACTTTTCCTTCTGGTTCTCCAGGAAGTTCATGATAGAGCCCAGAGCTTCCACACGGCCGGAATAGATGCGCACGCCCTTCTCAGCGAAAGGCGGCACGATGTTCAGGCCGCCGTGACGGCGGGCCATATCCCACTCACGGCCGGTGCCCAGATGATCCATCAGGGAGTGGTAGTTTTTGCGCACCACGATGGAGACATTGGAGATACCGCAGTTTGCCATGCTGGACAGAACAAAGTCCACCATACGGTAGCGGCCCGCGAAGGGGATCGAAGCCATTGCGCGCTCGGTCACCAGCTCGGGGACGGTATTATCATAACTGTTGGGGAAAATAATACCCAACGCATTGGTGTTCTGGCTCAGCATACTTCCATACCCTCCTTGACGGATTCAAAGACTTTGGCACCTTCCTTGACGGTTGCGCCTGCGCCGACGGTCAGGCCGGTGCCCACATGGGCAATGGGGCCATCGCCGCCCACTCGTGCACCTGCACCGACCACAACATCCTCCGCCAGGATGCAGCGCTTGACAACAGCACCAGCCTTGACCACAACGCCGTCCATCAGGACTGCGTCCTCAACGGTAGCGCCCTCTTCCACAACAACGCCTGCGCTCAGCACAGAGTGATGCACATTGCCGTAGATCTTGCAGCCCTCCGTGACGAGGGAATCCTGCACCACAGCGCGGGGGCCGATCTTCTGCGGAGGCAGGACCGGGTTGCGGCTGTAGATCTTCCACTTCTCGTCAAAGATATCGATGCCGGAGTTTTCGGGATCCAGCACTTCCATGTTGGCTTCCCACAGGCTGTCGATCGTGCCCACGTCACGCCAGTAGCCGGCAAAGCGGTAGGCGTACATCTTGCGGCCGTCGCGCAGCAGGGCGGGGATGATGTTCATGCCAAAGTCGTTCTTGGAGTTGGGGTCTGCTTCGTCCTCTTCCAGATACTTCTTCAGCACATCCCAGTTGAAGATGTAGATGCCCATGGAAGCCAGATTGGACTTGGGTACCGGGGGCTTCTCCTGGAACTCAGTGATGCGGTCGTTCTCATCAGCCACCATCAGGCCGAAGCGGGAGGCTTCCTTCCAGTCCACTTCCATAACAGCCACAGAGAACTCTGCGCCCTTTTCCTTGTGGAAGCGCAGGAAGTCGGCATAGTCCTGCTTGCAGATCTGGTCGCCGGACAGGATAATCACATACTCGGGATCGTAGCTGTCGATGAAACCGATGTTCTGGTAGATGGCGTTTGCAGTGCCCTTGTACCAGTCGGTGCCCTTTGCCTGCTCGTAGGGCGGCAGGGTGTGCACGCCGCCGTGCAGACGATCCAGATCCCAGGGCTGGCCGTTGCCGATGTACTCGTTCAGCTTCTGGGGCTGATACTGGGTCGCGATGCCAACGGTGTCGATGTTGGAGTTCACGCAGTTGGACAGCGGGAAGTCCACGATGCGGTACTTACCGCCGAAGGACACTGCGGGTTTTGCCGTTTTCTGTGTCAGCGCGTACAAGCGCGAGCCACGTCCACCGGCAAGGATCATTGCCACAATTTCTTTTGCCATAGCTTTATTCTCCCCTTTAACATTAACATTTCCGTTGTTCGGAAATGAGCGTCAACATGTGCGGTATGGGTCGGCCGAAGAGCCGGGTCATTCCTTGGGCTCCTTCGGTTTGCGGGTGCGTTTTGCGGGTGCTTTTTCCGCCTTGGGTTCTGCCTCTGCCTTGGGCTTGCGGCCGCACTTTTTGGGTGCTTCCTCGGCCTTTTCCGGCTCAACCTTTGCCTTGCGGGCGGTCTTTTTCACCGGCTTTTCCTCTGCAGAGGCAGCTTCTGCCTTGGGCTTGCGGCCCGGCTTCTTTACCACCTTTGCTGCAGCTTTCTCCGCAACGGTCTTTGTCTTTTTGGCTGCAGTCTTTTTTCCCGCCTTATCGGTCTTGTCCGCTGCGGCCTTGCGGGTGCGCTTGGTGGGCACTTCAAAATACAGGGTGCTCATGGGCGGCAGGGTGATGGTGATGCTCTGCTCAAAGCCGTGCATCGGCTTTTTGTGGGTGCGCACGGCCTTGTTGTGGACTGCGCCGGAACCGCCGAACTCTGCATCGTCGCTGTTCAGGATCTCCTTGTAGGAGCCTGCCACCGGTGCGCCCAGCGTGTAGCCCTCGCGCAGGACGGGGTTGAAGTTGCACACCACAAGGATCTGCTTGCCGGAGGTGTCCTTGCGCAGGAAGGCGATGACGCTCTGCTGCGAGTCATCCGGCACGATCCACTGGAAGCCCTCCCAGCTGTAATCCACCTGCCAGAAGGCGGGATGCTCCTTGTAGAAGGCGTTCAGGGTCTTGACGTAGGTCTGCAGCTCGGTGTGCTTATCGTAGCCCAGCAGCATCCAGTCCAGCGGCTTTGTCTCGTTCCACTCAGCGAACTGGCCGAACTCCTGACCCATGAACAGCAGCTTCTTGCCCGGGTGGGCCATCATGTAGCCAAAGAAGGTGCGCAGGTTTGCAAACTTGGCGTCGTACTCGCCGGGCATCTTGTTGATCAGGCTGCCCTTGCCGTGCACCACCTCATCGTGGCTGATGGGCAGCACAAAGTTCTCGCTGAAGGCGTAGAAGAAGCTGAAGGTGACCTTGTTGTGGTTGCCGGAACGGAAGAGCGGGTCAGTCTTCATGTAGCTGAGCATATCGTTCATCCAGCCCATGTTCCACTTGAAGTTGAAGCCAAGGCCGCCGTCCGAAGCAGGCTTTGTGACCATGGGCCATGCAGTGGATTCTTCCGCGATCATGTACTTGTGAGGGTGACGGCCCAGCACGGTGTCGTTCAGCTTGCGCAGGAAAGCAACAGCCTCCAGATTTTCCTTGCCGCCGTCCTTGTTCGGCTCCCACTCGCCCTGCTTGCGGTTATAGTCCAGATACAGCATGGATGCCACCGCGTCCACGCGCAGACCGTCGATATGGTACTGCTCCAGCCAATACAGTGCGCTGGAGATCAGGAAGCTCTGCACCTCGCTGCGGCCGAAGTCGAACACCATGGTGCCCCACTCCTTATGTTCGCCGCGCTTCGGGTTCGGGTCCTCGTAGCAGGCCTCGCCATCAAAGTTGTACAGGCCGAACTGATCCTTCGGGAAGTGAGCAGGCACCCAGTCCATGATCACACCAATACCGGCGGCATGGAGCTTATCCACAAAGGCCATCAGGTCCTTGGGGGTGCCGTAGCGGCTGGTGGGTGCAAAATAGCCGGTGACCTGATAGCCCCAGCTGCCGTCAAACGGATATTCCATGACCGGCAGCAGTTCCACATGGGTATAGCCCATCTCTGTGATATACGGGATCAGCTCGTCTGCCAGCTCGGAATAATTGTAGGGCTTGCCGCCCTCCTTCATCTTCCAGCTGCCGGCGTGCATCTCGTAAATATTCATCGGGCTGTTGATCACATCAGCCTTTTTCTGTGCTGCCTGCCATGCATCATCGTGCCACGCAAAACCACTGATATCGTAGACCTTGCTGCCGTTGGACGGGCGGGTCTCGGCGTGGAACGCATAGGGATCGGCCTTATAGACCAGATCACCTGCGCGGGTGGTCACGCAGTATTTATAAACATCATATTCCTTCATGCCCGGGATGAACAATTCCCATACGGAATCGCCATCCACCTTGCGCATCGGGTGGCTGCCCGGCTTCCAGCTGTTAAAGTCGCCCACCACGCTGATGGCTACAGCATGGGGTGCCCACACGCGGAACACCACACCTGCTTCACCGGCACGCGTTTCCATGTGTGCGCCAAAGTAGCGGTATGCTTCACAGTTATTGCCCTGTTTAAACAGATACACCGGCAGGTCCGATGCATTGCTCTGGATCTTCTCCTCGGTCGGTTTCATAGACTGCTCCTCCCCGTACAGATGCACAAAGCGCACCTGTAGCTTTTTACCCTTTTATATTAAAGAATTTCGGTCTGTTTTTCAAGAGTTTCGCCGCATTTTACTGTAAAATTTACCATAATCTTTTCGTTGATATTTTTTCCTTATATACATACCCGCCAAATTTTTACAAATTTTATGGTGAATCCTGCCAATCTGACAATAAAAAAGAGCCTCTGCACACCCTCCCAAAGGGAAGGTGTACAGAAGCTCTCTGTTTCTGTTGAAAATTTTCAGTTCCGGTTTCCCCGGTTCTTTTCAGCCTGCTCAGTCCACCACGTAGACGTTCACCTGAATGGCTCCATTGATCACGCTCTCGGCGTAGGTCTCGTAGAACAGGTCCACAAGGATCTGGCCCTTCTGCACGGCAATGCCGGTATCGGTAGCCACCGCATAGCCGTACACGAACTTGCCGTCGGTGGAGGTGATATACAGCTTGGTGCCGTAGGGGATCACATCCGGGTCCACAGCCACAGTGCCGTAGCCCAGACCCAGCCCGGAAGAACCCTTGCCGGTCTTGGAATAGTAGCCGGTGGCCTTTCCGGTGAGCACCTTGCTGTAAGAGGCGGGTGCATTGGTGGTGCCGTCCGGGCCGGTCAGCGGGGAGACCGGCGCGCCTGCGCCATAGGTCTTTACGATGTGGTTGGTCGGCTCCACAGTGGTGGTGGAATCCACCACGATGCTGTTTTCCAGTTCGCCGTCCACATAGCGGTCGCGGGTGGTGATGGTCTGCTGGCCTTCCGCACCATGGCGCACCGTGGTGGCGCGGCCGGTGTTGCGGAAATACAGGCTGGTGTAGACGTACTCGGTATCGTAGGGGATGGCCTGCGTCTCCACACGGTCGGTGTAGTCCACGCGGTGCACCGTGATGGTGGAACCTGCGCTCACCAGCTGGTCCAGAGCAGGCTCAGTGTAGTCGTCACCCTCCAGGGTGATACCGGCACGCTTCAGGGCATCCGCCACGGTGCCGAACACCATTTTGACGGGGTACTCCTGACCGTCGGCAGTGATGCTGACGGAGAATGCGCGCTCAATGTTCAGGGCGGCAAGATTGCCGCTGTAGGCCGTGTAATAGACCTGATCGCCCTCTTCGGACTGGATGCCGGAAAGGTTCATAACCTGTGCAGGGTCGGTCTCGGAGGTGAGGATCACCTGCCGGGCACCATTGGAGTCTGTGACGTAGGTCAGCCGCAGATTCGCAGCGGTCACACTGAGTGTAGCCACAAGGCACACGACCATGACACAAAACGCCAGCACACGGGGAGAGACTGCATGCTTGCAGTCAGACAATGCTTTCTTCAATTTTACGGAAGCGATACGAGACAACTCCTCTCTTTTCAAAATTGGCTGCGGCTGCGGACATGTTTTTCATGCCCCGGCCGCCCGGACTGCAGGGCGGGCAGAAGCCATCTGGCCCCACAATCAAATACGATGCCCTCTTTTTGGTAAAATCGAGCATCGTATACAATTTGGACTCCGCTGCGGAGAGTGCAGTTACCCTCCCGGCCCGGACCCCATCTGCCCGCGCCGCGCCGTATATAAGACGGCTTTTTACTTCATCCAGATAAATTTTAAACGCTGCAACGTCTGTTGGTTCCGTTGAGCGGCTCTTATTTTACCAGTCCAATGGCCATTTGTCAAATCACCTTCTCATACTTTGTTAGTTTTTTGACGTTATTTTTTGTGCAACTTTAACATTGTTTTCTCCAAAATATTGTTTTTTCGGTTATTTCCTTCCGATTTTCGACCTGTTTTCTGGGGTGTTTTGTTCACGAATTTTTAACATTTATTTTGGACTTTTTGCACCGGAAACTGCACTTTTGGGTTCGTTTTCCCATGCGGCAAGCGGCCAAAAATCGCTGGTTTTCCGTACAAAGCCACCTCTTTTTCATCCCATTTTTCACCCACAAAGAACTGTGCGAATTACTCATGAAAAGCGCCTCCCGGCAAAATGCCGAAGCACAGAAATTTGTGCAGCAAAAGACCACACTGGCAGCTGCCGGGCAGCGGCTGTACAATCAAACAAAAAGCAGAAAGGAAGGTTTTCAAGTGAACATCAAGATCATTCAAAGGCAGTGCGGCGGCACTGAATTTCTGTCCCAGCCGCACCGCCTGCACCTCGGTGCACAGAACGCTGCCGGTGTGGACGAGCTGTGCTTCACGCTGCCGGAAGCATGGGCCGGGTGCACCGTTGCGCTCTACCTGCGCCGCAGCGACGGCACCCTGCTGGCACCGGTCTCACTAGACACGCAGCACTGCGTCACCGTGGACCGCCGCCTGACCGGAAGCACCGGCGGACAGTGGATGCTGGCAGCCATCGATGCCAGCGGCTACGCCGCCTATACCCGGCCCGGCAGCTACGACACCTACGCCATCCTGCCCACCGACGGCGGCGCGGAAGAGCTGCCGCCCTCGCAGTATGAGCAGTTCGTGGCGCGTGTGCTGGAAAGTGCCAGTACCGCTTCCACCGCCGCGCAGCGTGCCGCAGCCAGTGCTGCAAGCACGGCATCCAATGCGGCACAGGCCCAGACCGCGGCACAGCGCACCAGCGCCGACAGTGCCGCTGCATCCCGCTGTGCAGCCCGTGCCGAGGCTGCTGCCGCACGGGCAGAGGAGCTGGTGCCTACCGACGGTCAGGTAGTGAGCGTGAACGGCAAAAGCGGCATCGTAAAACTGACGGCGCAGGATGTGGGGGCGCTTCCCTGCCCGGCAGTTCCGGTCTCCGGCCAGCTGCTTCGGGTGCTGAGCGTGGACCCCAACACCGGGGCCGTGTTGACCGATACTGCCGCCATGCCGGATCTGTCGCCCTATCTGCGCAGCAGCACGGTGCCCACGGCTTCGGCCCCCGGCGCAGTGCGGGTGGACCCCGCCTGCGGCATCAACGTGCGCAGCGACGGAACTCTGATCATCGCACCAGCTGCCCGCGAACAGCTGGACAGCATGACGGATGCACTTCTGCCGCTGACCGCAGCCCTGCTGCCTTACGGCGTGAAGAAGGCTCTGACCACCGCCGCAGCCGCCGGGGAATGGACCGCTGCCGAAAAGGCAAACGCCCTGCGCACCTTCGGTGCCGATTTTTCTTCCTATTATACAAAGGAAGATGTCGATGCTCTGCTGGCCGCACCCAGCTCCGCTGCCTACCCGGTGGGCAGCATCTACCAGAGCACCGACCCCACCAGCCCTGCCGCCCTGTTTGGCGGCACATGGGAGCAGATCGCATCGGAGCGCGTGCTGATGGGTGCCAGCAGTAGCCACGCAGCGGGCACCACAGTAAAGGCCGGACTGCCGAACATCACAGGCTCTTTTGTCGCGGATGTAAAAAAGGGTGAACATAAGGTATCCGGCGCATTC